>JAYUJS010000771.1:0-1002 GCA_043765095.1 Ferruginibacter sp. | reverse complement strand
CTACTCCTTGTACTGACCATAATTTATAGCCTGTATTAATATCAATTGCATAAAGGCTACCATCTTCGCAGTTTGCTATTACTTTATCATCATAAATATTGATACCTCCAAAAGCGAATGCAAATGCGTGCAAAAAATCATTGTTGCGCCATATTTTTTTACCAGTCAAAAGGTCAAAACAAACAATATCATTGCCAGAGCTTAGATAAATTCTGCTATTATAAACTTGTGCACCATTAGGCATCGTATTGTAACCAGTAGAAGTTAAAGAATCTATAACATTTATATTCTCATACTGCCATTTTTTCTGTGTAATATTATAGGTACTTAATTTTACATACATATCGTACTCTGGCTTAGGCTCTACAAAAGGTATTACAAGTAAGGTATCTCCATTTAAAACCGTAGGTGTAACAGGGTAAATAATCCGTTTAATATTTACAACAGGATGTTTTCGTTCGTAACTTGGCATTATAAAAGGTTTTATATCTCCTGTTTCTACATTTCCCATATATATTTTTCCTTCATTTCCTGAGCTGCTAATGAAAAAATTATTACCTATTCCACGAACCCAATTTTCAAAATATTGATTTTGGTTTATATTAAATTTAGACTTTCCTGTTTTCAAATCTATACAATATGTGTTAGCGTTCACTTGTTGAAGTAGATAATTATCAAGTTGGTAACTTCTTTTTATCATAAATCTTGGTGCAATAATATCACTCCATTTCCATTTTACTTCTTTACTCCCCGCATCTATTGATTTTAAAACGCGATTATTGTTTTCTTCATCTCCTGAAAAGATATTATTTTCATAAACAACGGCATCTTTTAAATTTATGTAAGTTTCAAGATTGTTTTGAGTAATTGGTAGTGTCCAAAGTAGCTTTAAACCCGTATTTGTCGTTGTATTATTATCATCCTTACCGCAGGAAAAACCTACGGTAAGAATGATAACCAAAAATGAAACTAACTTAATTTGTTTTTTCATAGTTTAGTTTT
>JAYUJS010000770.1:0-1004 GCA_043765095.1 Ferruginibacter sp. | reverse complement strand
GGCTATTGCTGTACTATTTTGACAATACACAACAGGTGTATTAACAGTAGGTAAAGCAGGTGTAGCATTCACTGTTACAGTTATCAAAGCACGTGGGCCTTCACCGCAAGCAGATGTTTGGCTTACGTAAAAATTTGTAATGCTTGCTATAGTAGTATTCGGTGTAGGTGCTGCAATACTACCAGTACCTCCCGTAGCTAATGTGTACCACAATAAATTTGTACCAGTTGCTGAAAGTGGCACTGCTGTTACGCCTTGGCAATATACCACAGGCGATGTTATTATAGGGGCGGTTGTGGCTGCTGTTACAATTACATTTATTGCTGTCCTTTGTCCTTCGCAGGTATTTATGGTTTGGCTTACGTAATAAGTAGTAATACCTGCAGTTGTTGTAGATGGTATTGGTGCAGTTGTGCTACCAGCACCACCAGTTGCTACAATATACCATAATAAATTTGTACCTGTTGCGGTAAGCGCCGTTGCTGTTATATTTTGACAATAATTTACGGTAGCTGTAGCAAATGGTGCAGTAGGTAAAGCGGTTACGTTCACCACTATTGATGCTCTTGGGCTTTCACATCCGTTCACCGTTTGGCTCACATAATATGTTACCGTGCCTACATTAGTGGTACTTGGTGTAGGCGTTGAAGCCACACCTCCCCCACCTGTAGAAGAGGAATACCATAGTAAATTTGTACCCGTTGCTATCAATGCGGTTGCGGTTGCGCCTTGGCAATAGGTAACGGGGTTAGTTACAGTTGGTATAGCAGGTATTGCATTTACGGTAACCGTTATTGCTGCTCGTGGACTTTCTCCGCAAGATTGTGTTTGAGAAACATAATAAATTGTACTGCCTACAGTAGCGGTGCTTGGTATAGGTGCTGTTGCACTACCAACACCACCTGTAGTTGCTGTGTACCAAAGTAAATTTGTACCTGTAGCAATAAGTGCTACTGCTGTTGCATTTTGGCAATAAGTAACTGGTGTTGATACAGTAGGAGCAG
>JAYUJS010000769.1:0-1010 GCA_043765095.1 Ferruginibacter sp. | reverse complement strand
AGTCACTTTATTAAGATTATCAAGTGTGGCAGCAATATTGTTTTTTGCTGATGAATTTAGCACACTATTAAAATTGTTTAATAATGAATCTGCCGAATTTACTGCTTTTTTTACGCCGTTTATTACAGGGTCTACTTTGCCCATTACGTTTGATAACAATCCTGCACTTACATCTGTACCTATGCTATCTTTATTTTTTAAAAAAGCACTTGAGTTTCCTAATATAATTTCTATACTGGGCGTACCCAATGGGTTTGTTTTTATTATAGCTAAAGAATTTGAGGGAATATGAATATCTGTTGTAATATTCATATCTACTGATATTTTTCGCATATCCTTATCAGTATTAATTTTATAAACTGCACCTACTTGCATACCATTTATCATTACAGGGTTAGAGTTTTGTAATCCTTCTACATTACCATACCTAGCAGTAATGAGCGTATCATTGCTAAAAAATTTTTTACCTTTTAAGAAATTAAATCCAAAAATTAATGCCACAAGAGATATGATAGAGATAACTCCTACTTTGGTTTCGTTAGATATTTTCACGTAGAATATTTATTGTTTATTATTTTTTTTCTATTTGAGCTTTGTATTTTATTACTGCTTTTGTAATAGCCTCTGCTAATTCTTGTTGTCCTTTTTCGCTATTAATATATCTTTCATCTGCATCATTGTTTATAAAACCAGTTTCTATTAATATCGCAGGCATTCTTGTAGCAGATAATACCCATATACCTTTTTCATTTCTTTGTTTTACACCCAATGCTTTTCTTCCTGTAAGTTCTACTTCTTCATTTACCAAAGTTGCAATTAAATCACTTTTTTGTTGGTATGCTTTTGCATATATCTGTGCAAGTTGTTTTCCTTCTGGAGTATTAAAACTAAAATTATTGTAAGTACTATCTTCGGTATTATCTTCATATCCTTCTTCCATTAATGCATTTAATTTATCTTTAGTTTTGGCAGCAGCAAATATCCAAACAGATGTACCATTTACTGGACAA
>JAYUJS010000768.1:0-1001 GCA_043765095.1 Ferruginibacter sp. | reverse complement strand
GGTGCAGATTTTAATTTTGATAAATTAGTAATTGGTGTAAGAGGATCTTGGGATGCACAAAATAATGCTGGTGATGGCACAAACAATACACCTCGTTATAAAAATGTGTGGTACCAAGCTACCCTTGGATACAGGTTTTAATTGTTTATTTATATTTCAACAACTATTAAGCTCACACAAATAGTCGGGTATTTAGCCGACTATTTGTTTACTAAAAAAATATAAAATTATGAAACCAAATATTGGTATTGCAGATAAAAATATAAATAGTATTGTAGATATACTCACAATAATATTAGCAGATGAGCATGTATTATATATAAAGACAAGAAAATTTCATTGGAACGTATTTGGCAACAGTTTTATGGAGCTGCATAAACTTTTTGAAGAACAATATACTGAACTTGAAGAAATAATAGATGAAGTGGCAGAACGTATAAATAAATTGGGCAGTAAAACTATCGGTACAATGAAAGAGTTTTGCGAAATAACAAGGTTAAAGGAGCATTCAAAAAAATATCCTGAACAAAAAGAAATGTTGAAAGAATTATTAATAGATAATGAAGCTTTAATAATTGCTTTGCGCAAAGATGTAGAAACAGCTACAGAAAAATTAAAAGATGCTGGTACCGCAGATTTTTTAACTGGATTAATGGAACAACATGAAACAATAGCATGGAAACTTAGGAGATATTTAAGTTAAATTTTTAGTACTAAATTAAATTTATGCCCGTTATTATAAACGGGCATTTTTATTTTTTTATAAATACAAATGCTAATTATGAAAAAAAAATTACAACTAATTTTAAATATATTATCCTTTTTCGTTTTTTTTATTTTATTATTATCCTGTAACGAGGGTGCTAATAAAAAAAGTAATATAACTCCTAACAATATTTTATCTAAAAAAGAAAGCTTTAATGATTTATTGTTAGATAGCAATGCTTTAATGATTTTTTTTAAAGAAAATAAAATATCTGATACAGTAGCAAAAGAAGTAA
>JAYUJS010000767.1:0-1010 GCA_043765095.1 Ferruginibacter sp. | reverse complement strand
GTTTTTGTAGAAGTATCTTTTACTATACCATTTACCTTTACTTGTTGTGAAAATGTTACCGTTGCAATAAGTACTAAGGCAACTATGAGCGTAATTTTTTTAAACATATAATAATATTTTATTTCCTACGAATATTTTCGTTTTACGAAAATGTGACATTTTTATTTTATGGCAAAGTAAGTAACATTAATATTATGTTAAAGTTTTAAAGTACAAACGGTAATATCGTAATTACGAATTGTGAAATGAATAAGTTAGAGTGTTTATTTTATTTGCAATAGTATATAATTGTGAAAAGTTGGATATAATTTTTCAGTTATTTTTTCTTGACTTTTTTTTGTAATAAAATTTTAGTGTAACATACCTGTTAATTTTATTTTAGTTGTTTTCTTTTAATTTTCTATCTTAAAAATTTACTTCTCAAAATTTATCCAAAACCATTAACTTACCATTTCTCTAAAATAAATTTGTATGGCATACGAAGACGATAATTTTATTGATACTACCAAAATGGTTTGGAACTATTCTTTCTTTTGTGAAGAGGATATAACTCTTTTTCAAAAAGGAAAATTATTTTATGGTCATGAAAAATTTGGAAGTCATTATTTAAAATTATTGAATGAGCATGGTTATTATTTTGCTGTATGGGCGCCTAATGCAACCAACGTATGCGTAATAGGGGAATTTAATGGTTGGAAAAATAATTTGCATCCACTTTTTGTGAGGCTAGATAATTCGGGTATTTGGGAAGGTTTTATACCACGCATACCAGATGGTACTTTATACAAATATCAAATAATGGGCTTTGAAGGAATAGAAACTTTTAAAGCAGACCCGTACGGTAATTTTTGTGAAAAACGACCCAATACTGCATCAATAACTACTAGTTTATATTACAATTGGAGCGATGAAGATTGGATGCAAAAACGAAAACAACACAATGCATTAAATGCAGCATGGTCGGTATACGAAGTACACTTAGGTAGCTGGATGCGACCTAAAAAAGATGA
>JAYUJS010000766.1:0-1006 GCA_043765095.1 Ferruginibacter sp. | reverse complement strand
AAATTAAAATGTACAAGCCAATACAAAATAAATATTGGTTTATACTTTAATAGACAAAATTATTGTAAGAATGGTTTGCACATTTGAAATAAAATTATTAAACCACTAAAATTTATGTAGAAGTAATTATAATAGCTAAGTTGAAAAATGAATACTAAGTATTTAAAATGTATGGGATAAAAAACTATACAATTATTTGATTAAGTAATTGCAATATATCAATATGATTATTTTTATTAAAAACTAATTATTAATAAAGAAAAGGAATAGGCAAAAAATTAAACAATAAAAATAAATGTTTGTAAATGTGAGAATATTACAAAACATAATAAATATTGTGTAATTAAAAATATTAAAAACAGAATGATATTTGCATTGTGAAAATGAATTCACAAAAAAAAAGAATTTGATGAAAAAAATTATTTTAATGGTTGTAGTTATTACAAGTGTAAGTGCTAAAATAAACGCACAAAGTGAAAAAACTGATAATGCAAGTAATTTCCATTTTGGAATAAAGGGAGGAGTAAATGTATCGAATGTATACGATACAAAAGGACAAGATTTTGTAGCAAAAGCAAAAACAGGTGTTGCTATTGGGGGTTTTGTACAAATTCCAATTGGCAATTTAATTGGTATTCAACCAGAAATATTGTACTCCCAAAAAGGATTTAAAGGTACTGGCACAATACTTGGTAGCTCGTATAGTTACAAGCGCAGTACTGATTATTTAGATATTCCAATTTTGCTAGCTATTAAGCCTTTAGAAATGTTAACAATAGTTGCTGGACCACAATATTCATTTTTATTAAGTGAAAAAAATGAATTTCAGAATACATTGTTTACATCTGTACAAGAACAGCAATTTAATAATGATAACATAAGAAAAAATATTCTATCGTTTACTGGCGGTGCAGATTTTAATTTTGATAAATTAGTAATTGGTGTAAGAGGATCTTGGGATGCACAAAATAATGCTGGTGATGGCACAAACAATACACCTCGTTAT
>JAYUJS010000765.1:0-1550 GCA_043765095.1 Ferruginibacter sp. | reverse complement strand
ACCACATCTTTTACCTTAAAAGGCTCTGCACTGCTTACTACGCCTAGCATTCCGTTGGCTACCGTTACGCCATAATAATTATTAGGATCTATTTTATTAGCCGTAATCTTCCATGGATTCTGGGCAAAAACTACTGTGATAATTATAATATGAACAAATGTGAGAATTGATTTTTTCATAATAGTGGGTTTTGATTTTCGTTTTGTGTTGATATAATTATTACATCTTCCTGTAAAATAAATGATGCAGAAATCTGTAATGAATGCTAGAATATTTTTGTTTGTTATGCAACTTACTACTTAATTTCAATACAAATTTTTATCCTAAATTAAATAGTTGCAAATAGTTTTCAGATTAAATTCTTAAATATTTGCAAATTGTAATTTTCTTTCAAGCTTTATTCAATTTAGTGTTTAGGTTTTTCTCCTAAAATAATAAGCTAATATCTGCCACAACTTTTTTTTGTCAGCTTATTTTAGTTTAATCTTAAAATTTATTTACTACTGTTCACTAAATAGCAATAACACACTTATTTTTGTAAAACTATCAGTCGGCTGTCGCCTTGCATTAATGCAGGGAGGAAAGTCCGGACAGCAAAGAGCAATACACCGGCTAATTACCGGCTCTTGAGTTAAATTAAGAAGAAAAAGTGCCACAGAAAATAACCACCGTTGCAAAATGGAAAGGGTGAAAATGTGAGGTAAGAGCTCACAGTTTTGGTTGGTAACAACCGAAAAGGGTAAACTTTGTATGCTGTAATGCCATGTAAACTTTTGTTTTTGCGAAAGCAAAAAATAAACTGCTCGTTTATAATTCGTAAGATACCAAAAGAGGGTAGGCAGCAAGATTGTAACAGTAATGTTGCAGCAAGATAAATGACAGCCTCTTTCGCCTTTTGGCGGATAGACAGAATCCGGCTTATGGCTGATAGTATTTTCATTAATTAATAATTAATAATTTCTTAATTAATAATTACGTTTATGACAACCGACTTTAGCTGGCTGAGCCGTACCGAGTTATTAATTGGTAAAGAAGCATTATTAAAACTTGCGAATAGCCATGTAATGATAGTAGGCTTGGGTGGTGTGGGTTCTTTTGCCGCTGAATTTATGGCTAGAGCTGGGGTAGGTAAAATGACGATAATAGATGGAGATGTGGTAGACCCTACTAACCGCAACAGGCAATTGCCAGCTCTTGCTACCACACATGGAATGTACAAAGCAACATTAATAGCAGATCGTTTACTACAAATAAACCCCGAAGTAGATTTGGTGGTGGTGAAAGAATTTATTAATCCTGAAAAAGTGGCAAAATTATTTGATTGCTACTGCTGCTGCTACTGCTACTGCTACTGCTACTGCTGCTGCTGCTGCTACTGCTACTGCTACTGCTACTGCTACTGCTACTGCTACTGCTACTGCTACTGCTACTGCTATTACTACTGCTACTGCTACTGCTACTGCTACTGCTACTGCTGCTGCTACCGCTGCTGCTGCTGCTACTGCTACTGCTACTGCTACTGCTACTGCTGCTGCTACTGCTACTGCTAC
>JAYUJS010000764.1:0-1555 GCA_043765095.1 Ferruginibacter sp. | reverse complement strand
GCATTAAATGTATCTTCAGAAATATTAAATGCATTTAAAGTGGTAACTACCAGTTTAGATAATTCCAATTCAAATATATCAAAGGCAAATAATATATTGTACACTTCTTTATCTGAAAAAGCTGCTGACCCAAAAACTGCTGAAAAAGCAATTATTTGGAACGGTTATGCTTTAAAAGCTAAGTCCCTTTCTGATGATTTTTCAAAATATATTGAAGATTTAAAGACTCAACTCAAAACAGAAGCAACTCCTAAAGGAGAAGCAATAGATAAGTTTAAAGAAGACGATTTAGAAGCGGCAACACGTTTATTTGGAAATGGAGAAGGTGGAAAAAATTTAGGAGCTCAGTTTGAACAAAAACTTAAGGATTATAGAAAGGCAATGTTAGCTATAAGTCCAGAAATTTTAAAAGAGTTTGATGCATCATTAGCTGTTGATGGCAAACCAGCTACAGGACAAGATGGTAAAGAAAAGGATTTTACCAATGCATATTTTCACATGGTACCAACTTTAGCAGGGTTAACGTTATTAAGCAAATTTCAAAATAATGTAAAAAACTCCGAAAACCAAGTTACAACTTTTTGCCAAAGCCAAATAGGACAGGTAGTAGTACACATGGATCAGGTAGGTGTTTTGGTTGGGCAGAGTTCTAGTTATTTAATGCCAAATGATGATATAAAAATTACTGCTGGTGTTGGTGCTTATAGTTCTTCTTCAAAACCAACAATTATAATAGGTGGGGCTTCTGTACCAGTAACAAATGGACAGGGTTCATTTACAACAAAAGCTAGTGGTGCTGGTGAAAAAACTGTAAATGTATCTGTAACTTTTATTGATGAAAATGGCAAACCTCAAACCAAAAATGAAATTGTAAAGTATACAGTTGGTACGCCAGGCGGAGCTGCTGTTATGGCAGATAAAATGAATGTATTTTATATTGGTGTTGACAATCCTGTTACTATAGGTTCACCAACTGGTTGGGATAAAACAAGAGTATCAATGACAGGTGGTACAATAAGTGGAAATAATTCAAAGCAAACAGTTAGAGTAAGTTCTGTAGGTACAGCAACTATTACAGTAGCAGCAGAAGGTACTCCTGCTAGCCAATTTAGTTTTAGAGTAAAAAGAATACCTGATCCTGTATTTAAAGTAGGTACTGGTAAAGCTAGAGTACCAGCTGTTGAATTTAAAAGTCAAAGTTTTTGCAGAGCAGATTTATTGGGTTTTGATTTTGATTTAAGATTTAGTATTGTTAGTGCTACAGTTTATTTTGGTGGTACAGGTTTTCCAAGTCCTCTTACTGGAACAATTAATGGAAATAGTTTAGCGGGTATTTCTGCATTTATGGCAAGATGCGGACCTGGTTCATCTATAGCATTTACAAACATAAAAGTATCTGGACCTGATGGTGTAAGGAGTATTGATGAAGCAAGTATATCACTCTATTAATACGAGCGTAAAATAAATAATTATGATAAAGCAATTTGTAAAATGTTTTTTGTTCTTAGTAATAGTTACAGGAATATCGAATGTTGTTTTCGCACAAAAGAAAAAA
>JAYUJS010000763.1:0-4201 GCA_043765095.1 Ferruginibacter sp. | reverse complement strand
GCCTCAGTTACCATTACGGGCCCAAGGTCGCTACCGCCGATGCCAATATTTACTATGTATTTTATTTTTTTGCCAGTATATCCTTTCCAATTTCCATTGTGTAGATTGATACAAAAGGTTTTCATTTGTTCAAGTACCATATTTACGTCAGGCATTATATCTCTTCCATCTAGCATTACAGGTTTGCCACTAAAATTTCTTAAAGCGGTATGCAATACTGCCCTATCTTCCGTTTTATTTATTTTTTCAGCTGCAAACATTGCAGTTATTGCCTCTTGCAAACCACACTCATTGGCTAATTCTATTAACGAAGCAAGTATTTCTTCATCAATATTGTTTTTTGAAAAATCAAATAAAATATTTTCTGTTTGTATAGAATATTTGTTAAAACGATTTTTATCCTTAGCAAATAAATCTTTTATAGTGATTGATTTTTTTAAATTATATAAAGCTTGCAATTTTTTCCAAGCACTAGTTTCGTTTATTTTTACTGATGGGAACATGATATAATTATTTAGAAATAAATTTTTTCAAAACTAAAAAATCTTGTGTGGTAATAAAATTTGAATGTACAGATAAATCATTTATCAATTTTTCAAATTTATACAATAAGATTTTGCCATTAGGTTTTTTTGTGTAATTAGGTATTTTATAAGAATCTATATTAGTAAATTCCCAAGGGTGAAAATATAAATTTATATATCCATCTCTTTTTAAAGAAAGTAAACACAATTTTAAAAATAACCAATAAGGATAGTTTTTAAAACCTAACCAAAATAGCGGTAATCTTAATGGGGTACTTACGCTAGCTGGTATGCGAATTACTTTTTCTTGTTCAAAAACTGTTCTTGGTAAGTCAAAATTATTATAACGACTTGGTAAATAAGTTGGGTTTATAGATGAGTCGTACACGTAGCCAGCTTTTACAACATCACACATATCTACCTTTCGCATACGAGGCATGCGTAAACCTTTTACAATTGTGCCTGCTATTTCGTCCAACAATAATTTTGATTGTAGAAGGTGTTCATTTTTAAAATTTGAATGATAAAAAGTATGTGATGCTATTTCATGTTTTGTGGCAAGTACTTTAATTGAATCTGGAAAAGTTTGTGCAAAATTGGCTGTTGTATATAGAGTTGTTTCTAAGTTATATTTTTCGCACATTGGAATAATTGCATCTAATCCTTTTTTACCTATCTCCATTTGTTCATTATTACTTATTTGCTGTCCATACTCAAGTGGCATATCAAATTCTTCCACATCAAAACTTAACAATGTATATGGCTTCATTTAATATTTGTTTCGTTTATAATGTAATGCGGTCTTTGTTTGCTTTGCATAAATAATTTACCAAGGTACATACCTATTATACCCAATATCATTAATTGTATGCCTCCAAAAAATGCAATTGTTACAATTACCGATGCCCAACCAGAAACTGGATGACCATATAAAATACTTAACAAGGCGTATGGAATATATGCAAGAGATATTAAGGCACTTGCAAAACCTAAATAAATGGCAATAGTTAATGGTTTTGTGCTAAATGATGTAATACCTTTTAAGGCAAGCTCCATCATTTTTTTAAAATTATATTTAGATACACCATTGGCTCTTTCTGCAGGCACATATTCTATAGATGTTTGTTTAAAGCCAAGCCATTTTACCATACCCCTCCAAAATAAATCATATTCTTTTATTTCTCTAATTACGTTTACTACTTTCCTATCAAGCAATCTAAAATCGGCAGTGCCATTTTCTATTTCTATAGATGATAGCTTGTTTAAAATATTATAAAAAAGGTTACTAGTTGTCCGTTTTATAAACGGCATTTCTTTTTCATTTTGTCTAATTGTATACACTACATCATTGCCTGCTTCCCATAATGTAATTAGTTGTGGTAATAAAGATGGTGGGTGTTGCATATCACCATCCATACTTATCACCGCATCCGCATCGCTTAAATCTAAGCCAGCCTTCAATGCATTTTGATGCCCAAAATTTTTAGAAAATGAAATGTAATTTATTAATTTATCATCAGCTGCTAATTTTTTTAAAAAAAGGAGACTGTCATCACTACTGCCATCATCTATATAAATTATATTGTAATTGTAAGGCAATGTTTGCATCACAATTTTTATTGCTGAAAGCATTACCACAATATTACTTGCTTCATTGTATACAGGTATTATTATGCAAATTTTTTTATTCATTTATATTATTTGTTGATGCAAAACTTTTACATAATAATTGAACACTAATTACAATCCATATAAAAAAACAAGGCATAGCCTTTATTGCATAAGGACGTATGAAATTGGCTTTTATATTTTTTGGAAATAAATCAGTTGTTGACAAACTTGTAAATAATAATGCTAATATCAATAAACTAACTACCCACCATTTTCTATCATCTTGTAATATGTACCAAATGCCAATTCCTACCATGGCTATTACAAAAGTAGCACTTTCTGCAGATGAGCTAAATATAACTACACCAATTAATAAAAAAGCAAGATACGATAACTGAAAATTTGTATGGAAGTATTGTTTAAATCTTATAATTGGTAATAAATAAAAGATAACCGCAGTTAATAAAAAATAAATGTCTGCAATATTTGGCAAGTGCAATATTCTTTTTAAAAATCTCATAGCAGTCATACCCTGCATTACAGAATCTGCATTTAATTGGTTTTTTTCAGTTAAAGATTGATACCAATCAAAGTAACTTTGCACAACAAAATGGGGAGATGAAATTGCCATTGGTAAACAAAAACATAATATAATCCAAAAAATAAATGACCAAATAAATGTAATTTTATTATTTGAAAATAAAAAAAAGGCTAAGCCAACAATTCCATAAATTTTTGTAAGAATACCAATTACTATAAATATTGTAGCCCAAAAATCTTTTCCATTTTTTACTAAAATATATGATAATAAAATAGTAGAAGTAAGCATTGGATTAAATTGTACATTATGTATACTTGTCATCATTTCTAATGCCGAAATCAATAATATTATACTCTGTTGCTTTGCAGATATTGGGAGCTTACTAATTGCATAAAATAGAATAAATGCATTAGCTAAACACCATAAAAAACAACCAAAGCTATTATTGAAAATTGTAAATGGAGCAATAATTAAACTGAAAAAAGAACCGTAATGGTTACTATCTACATACTCTAATGGATAGGTTGAAAACAAATTTAGTTGAGAAATTGTATGAACAAATACACCTTTGAATATTAAATAATTATTATATCCAGCTATGCCTTTTAAAGATTGAACTGCTGCTGCTACAAATGCAAGTGTAAACCAAAAAATAGTAGCAAAAGATATTTTAAATTTAGAAATGGTAAACTGTTTAAATAAAAAAGTCATGTGGTGAAAATCTTTTTTACAAATATAGTTCTACTTTAATAATTCATCAACTAGTCCGTAAAACCCACATCTACCTTTAACTGCTCTACCACATTGTAAATAATTGGACACATTGCATAATGTACAAGTGTACCAAATAGCCTTCCTTTAAAATTATTTTCGTGCAAGTGAGGAAAAGCCCTGCATTCTGTAAAACGATTTTCATAAACCGTGCATTTGCTATCTGCTAAAAAATGGCATGGTATGGTATTCATAATCATTTTGCCTTGCAGGCTTTCTTCTAAATATTTTTCTTTAAATGCTTGTGGGGTTATTTCTAAATGTGCGGCTACTTTTATATTTTCTTCTGGGGTTACGTTTATCATTAATTGTCTGCAACAGCCACCACATGTGGTACAATCTATTTGCGGGGAAATTTTTTCGTTTATGGCATGTACGGTTGCATCTAGTTCTTCGCTGTCTATTTTTTGTAGATACGAGCGGAAGGAGTCGTTTTCGTCTAGCTTCTGCTCGGCTTGGATTTTAATGAAGTTACGGTCGGTTATGATGGGTAGCATTTTTTACTTATTAAGGTTTTGCTTCGCAAAAAAATATTGCCACAGATACACAGTTTGGTTTATAAAAGTCAAAATAAACTAATCAACCAATCTCTATTTTATACTCTCCAACAATTTTTTAGTATCAATTACTTCATTGCCTTTTATTACATATTCTACACTTTCCAAATTACTAATATTATTTAATGGGTTTTTTGACAATAAAATATAAAAACCTTTACCTAACTCTAAATCCATTCTTTTATTTACTTTAATAG
>JAYUJS010000762.1:0-1559 GCA_043765095.1 Ferruginibacter sp. | reverse complement strand
TCAGCCAGCTTGGACTACATAATGAAATTGATTGACCAAGAAGTTAGTTATAGAAAACTTGTGATTTTAATAGTTTGTATTGGAAACACTTTGATTTTTTTGATTAGTGCTTATATTCTTTACCAAAATGGGAAAAGCAAAATTCCCTCTTTCTCTTCACTATCAATTTTTGGAATACTTGCTTCATATATAATGTGGTGGGTTGCAAATTACAATAACTCTGCATTTAATATAAATTCTGTATTAGGTGGAAACACTGAAAAACCTTTAGCAAATGGAAAATAATTATTTAGAACTTAATGCGTTGAAAGTAAGTCAACCTTTAGGAGATTTTTATGTGATTTCAATAACAGCTGAAAAATTACTTGAGTTGTAACTATTCAGTTTTAAATTAATCCATTCTCCTTTGATTATTTCATTTCAGAGTTTTGCTTTTTTCGGATATTTCAAGGATAGTAAGTTGTTTTTTAAAATCGGTTTTTTATGCACTTTATTATTTGTATTTGTGTATTAAAAGTGCTGTAAATATTAGGTTGTAGGGTATTTTTGATAGATTTTTGCAATTCAATTATCTCCATTGGATTTACAATTATTAGTACAAACTTTACTGCAAAAAATAGAACAATTAGAGGCAAGGATAAAAATCCTTGAAGCAGAAAATGCTATTTTAAGAAATAAAAAAAATAGTGGCAATAGCCACGTACCACCATCCCAAGACCAAAATAGAATCAAGAAAAACCAATCACTTAGGGAACCAACAACAAAGAAAGTAGGCGGACAGCCGGGGCATGAAGGCACTACTTTAGCCTGTAGTAAAGTCGTAGATATAATTATAAAACACAGCCCTGCTCAATGTAATGGTTGCCATGGTAACCTTGATAACAGTACCGAACAATTAATAAGCACAAGGCAGCTAATAGATATACCCCCTATTGCCTTACAGGTTATAGAACATCAGGTATATAAAAAGCAATGCAGTTGTGGGCATACCACAGTTAGTGCTTTTCCAAAACATGTAGCCGCTGCTGTGCAATATGGCCCTAATGTAGAATCGTTAATAGGATACTTGCATGCAAGGCAATACTTGCCTTATGAGAGAACAAAAGAGTTTTTAAACGATGTAATGGGTTTATCCATAAGTACAGGCGGTATCAATAATATATTACTACGTATTGCCCAAAAAGCATTGCCCATGTACAACACCATCAAACAAAAAATAGAACAAGCCAGTGTTGTTGGCGCAGATGAAACAGGCGTAAATATTAATGGTAAAAATAATTGGGCATGGACATGGCAAAATGATAAACTCACCTACATCGTTTGTGCAGCAAGCCGGGGGTTTAAAACAATACAAAACGTTTTTGAAAAAGGATTACCCAACGCCACTTTAGTACACGATAGATGGCCTTGTCATTTTCAAACCAATGCAAAAGCTCATCAAATATGCACCGCACATTTATTAAGGGAACTTAATTACATCAATGAATTGTATAAAGATACCTGTGTATGGGCAAAAGAATTTAAAGCATTGTTGATAGAAGCAATCAACCTAAAAAAAG
>JAYUJS010000761.1:0-12348 GCA_043765095.1 Ferruginibacter sp. | reverse complement strand
ACACTTTAAAACGAATACGAACATTGTCAACCAAATTATGCAAATGGTACACCACACAAAGTTCTGCTCCCTTATTATCAGGATAATGTACAGCTTGCAAATCTGTCAAAAATTTAAATTTTAATTCTTCATCATCAAACAAAAATTGTAGCACTTTTACATTAATAGCATTTTCAGCTACAAATGTAAGCATGCCATAAGGTTGCTCCCAATGTGTAAGTCGCTCACCAAATTTTTCGGTTAATTTTTTTTGTATTATTTCGTTTGTTAATGCCATTATTTATTGTATTCCGTAACTATTTAGTAATTCTTT
Organism: Ferruginibacter sp.; assembly: GCA_043765095.1. Classification (GTDB taxonomy): domain Bacteria; phylum Bacteroidota; class Bacteroidia; order Chitinophagales; family Chitinophagaceae; genus Ferruginibacter. The sequence goes on along the minus strand of JAYUJS010000761.1, from coordinate 12,035 downwards.
GTATTGGTCACTTTGTCTTCTTCTTAAGCTTTCGTTGTGCACCAATTCTTGTATTTTCATAAAGCCATCTAGTATTGCTTCAGGTCTTGGTGGGCAACCCGGCACATATACATCTACAGGTATTACTTGGTCTATACCTTGCATTACAGAGTATGTATCAAAAATACCACCGCTACTTGCACATGCACCTACGGCTATTACCCAACGAGGCTCTGCCATTTGCAAATAAACTTGCTTTAAAATTGGGCCCATTTTTTTTGAGATAGTTCCCATCACCATCAATAAATCACATTGGCGAGGGCTAAAACTCATACGCTCACTACCAAACCTTGCAATGTCGTAATGGCTTGCAGCCGTAGCCATAAACTCAATACCACAGCAACTTGTAGCAAATGGTAGTGGCCAAATGGAATTTTTACGGGCAAGCCCAACTACTTTTTCAAAACTAGTAGCCATAAAACCATCGCCCATATATCCTTCAGGAATACCAGCAAATTTTACGGTGTTGTTGTATTGTACGGGACGAGACATTTTTTATTGTTATATTATTTTATTATTTGTTGTTTTTTGTACGTCGTCTCTCATCTATGCTGTTTGTTGTTTTGAGACTTTATGTATTGAATAACGCATTATACTGCAAAAACTTTCAACCAAGAACCTTTTACTCCTCCCACTTCATTGCCCCCTTCTTAAAAATATATATAAACCCAGCTAAGAAGCAACCTACAAAAAGCAATACTGCTAAAAATGTGTGCCATCCTATTAAAGGGTCGGTAGCAAAATCTCTAAAATTTACGGCGTAAGGGTAAAAGAAGATTACTTCCACATCAAACAATACAAATAAAATGGCTATTAAAAAATACTTGATAGCCATTGGCTGGCGGGCATTTCCTTGTATTTCTATTCCGCTTTCAAAATTTTGAAGTTTATCGGCAGTTTTTCTTTTAGGACCAAACCTGCTAGATGCTATTATCATAGTAGCTACAAACCCAATGGCAAAGATTATTTGCAAAACTATTGGTAAATAGTTCATTGTGCCATTCTCTACTATTTTTAAGAAAAAAAAGTGCATAGGTATTAATTGTGCAACAAAAATAAGCTACGCAAGCCAATATACAATATCAACTTTTAAAATAAAACAAAATGATTTTACATTCTTCTAAAAGATATTATTGAATGATAAATCAGATCTATTTACAATTAATATTATTGTATTATTTGAAAATGTCTTTGTAATTTATTTCATTAATTTTACAATATGGCTAATCCTAATTTAAACACAGATGCTACAAAACAATCTGCTGCTGAAAAAGAATTTGAAAATAATATTCGCCCAAGCGAAATTGCAGACTTTGCGGGACAGCCACAAACCATAGAAAACCTTCGCATATTTATAAAGGCAGCAAAACTAAGAGGTGAAGCACTAGACCATATTTTATTTCATGGCCCGCCAGGCTTGGGGAAAACAACGCTAAGCAGAATTGTAGCCAATGAGCTAAATGTAAACATAAAAGAAACTAGTGGCCCCGTTATTGAAAAACCGGGCGACCTTGCTGGTTTACTCACCAATCTTGAGCCAAACGATGTATTGTTTATAGATGAAATACACCGATTGAGCAATGTTGTGGAAGAATATTTATATGCAGCCATGGAAGATTATCGCATAGATATTATGATAGATAGTGGACCAGCAGCAAGAAGTATACAAATAGATATTAATCCATTTACTTTAATTGGAGCAACTACTCGAAGTGGTTTACTAACAGCACCTTTGCTTTCTCGCTTTGGTATAAAAAGTAGGCTTGAGTATTATGATACCGCTACATTAAAAAATATTTTGCTGCGAAGCTCAGGCATTTTAAATACAAAAATGACAAGCGATGCTGCACAAGAAATAGCAGGCAGAAGCCGTGGCACTCCCCGTATTGCTAATGGACTACTGCGCAGAGTGAGAGACTTTGCACAAGTACTAGGCAATGGCGTTATAGATATGGCTATTACGGAACATGCATTGAATGCATTGAATGTAGATGCTTATGGGCTAGATGAAATGGACAATAGAATTTTAAGTACTATCATAGAAAAATTTAAAGGTGGTCCTGTTGGTATTACAACTATAGCAACCGCTGTTGGAGAAGAGCCTGGCACATTAGAGGAAGTATACGAACCTTTTTTAATAAAAGAAGGTTTTATAATGCGCACAGCAAGGGGCAGAGAAGCTACCGAAAAAGCCTATAAACATTTAGGTAAAACACCTAGAGCAAATATGGGTGATGGAAAGCTTTTTAATTAAATACAAAAGTTTAAATCCATTTCTATGCAAAAGAGTTTTTCAAAATAAATTTAATAAAATTACGATTTATGTATCGTTTTTGATTAAATTTGTAAGCAAGGGTGTTAATTTTATACCCTTTTTACGTTTTTAACATCGTTTTATTACGTTTTATTTGATTTTATTCCACTTGAAACTTATATTTGCGATATAAAAATCGTTTATAATGGTAGAAAAATTAATAAAATGGGGAAATCTTCTTGAAAAACAACGAGTAAGATTAGGCAAAACCCAATTTGAATTAGCAGAGCTTACAGGTATAAGTGACCTAACCATACGTAATATTGAAAAAGGAAAAGGTAGTACCTCACTTGCCAACTGGCTAAAGGTATGCGATGTACTTGGCTATAATGTAGATTTACACATAAAACGAATGAGTGATGAGGATAGGAAAAGTATATAACAATAAAATATTAGCAGGCACAATAATAGAACTACAACAAAACGAATTTGAGTTTTGCTATGAAGAAAATTATTTTGTAGATGTAAATTTGCCAGCTATATCATTACATTTTCCAAAGCAAAGAGCAGCTTTTAAATGCAATGTTTTGTTTCCATTTTTTTATAATTTATTAAGCGAAGGTGCTATCAAAAAACTGCAAAGCATTACTTTAAAAATAGACGAAACAGATGCTTTTGGTTTTTTACTAAAAACAGCTGCACACGAAACAATAGGGGCAATAAGAGTGGAAGAGATAAATAAAATAACATGAAAATAACTAGCATACATAATTGTTTAATTACACTTGAGCCAAGTGAATTACCCTACAGTAAAAAGGGTAAAAAATTTTTATTGGGGTATAGGGATTGTAGCCATATAATTCCATATAAGTTAAATGAAACAGCAGTTCAATTTAAAGAAAAATTAATGGCCAATCAAACTAGTATTTCTATATCTGGTGTGCAAGATAAATACAGCATCAAGGTTTTAAAAAAAGAATTTCAATTGACAGATACGGCTGGTACTTATATTTTAAAACCTAAAACAAGCAATTTAAAAAACAATGAATATATACCCATAAATGAACATTTAACCATGCTTATTGCTAATAAAGTTTTTGGTATTGAAGCCGCTGCTTGCGGCTTGGTATTGTTTGCAGATGGCGAGCCAGCCTATATTACAAGGCGATTTGATGTAGCAAAAGATGGTACAAGATATTTAAAAGAAGATTTTGCAAGCGTACTACAACGTACTGAAATGACACACGGAAAAGCTTATAAATACGAAAGTAGTTATGAGGAAGTAGCTATAGCTATTGATAAATTTTTACCAGCAGCTATGATACAGAAAGAAAAATTATTTAAACTTGCTTTATTTAATTATTTAATAGGAAATGGAGATGCTCATTTAAAAAACTTTAGCGTAATAAGTTATGAAACGAAAGACCCTTATTATGTACTAGCCCCAGCTTATGATTTGTTATGCACCAAGCTACATATAGATGATAATGATTTTGCTTTCGGAAATAGATTATTTGAAGAAGATTACAAAGCAGAAAGCTTTACCAAATTTGGTTTTCATTCTTACAAAGATTTTTATGAATTTGGATTGCGCATAGGACTACTTCCTGTAAGGGTAAAAAAAATAATAAATAACTTTCTCATTAAAAAACAAATGGTAGAAATGTATGTAGCTAATAGTTATTTAAGTAATGATTTAAAAAAAGCATATTTACATTTTTACAATGATAAATTAGGAAGATTGGAAACAGATAAAGTTAGTTAATAAAAAACTTCTCTCTTATGCCGTGGTTTGTATCTACACTATGTAGTGTCTCACGAACCATTTTGGAAATAAAAAAAAGCAAATGAAAATTATAGCTTCTTCGCCATGTTATGTATCACTCGAAACATTTCCCAAATGACTCATGTCTCACCAATTATTTAAAAAAAAAAGCAAATGAAAATTATAGCCATGATACCAGCACGCTACGCTGCCACTCGTTTTCCTTATAAACTAATGCAATCACTTGGGGGCAAAACAGTAATACGTACCACTTACGAAAACACCGTTGCTACTAATTTGTTTGATGAGGTATTTGTAGTAACTGACCACGAAATAATTTTTAATGAAATAACCAGCCATGGCGGCAAAGCTATAATGAGTATTGCACAGCATGAAAGTGGTAGCGATAGAATTGCAGAAGCTGTAAAAAATATGGAGGTAGATATTGTACTAAATGTACAAGGCGATGAGCCTTTCGTACATAAAGAAATGCTGGCAGCATTGTTAAACAGCTTTAAAAATGATATTGACGAAAAAATACAAGTAGCCTCTCCAATAAAAATAATTACCAATAAAGAAAAAATTGAAAATATCAATATTGTAAAAGTATCGGTAGATAAAAATATGAATTCATTGCTCTTTAGTAGAAGTATAATTCCTTATCATAGAGAGCAAACTATTACGCCTACATACTACGAGCATATTGGTGTATATGCATTTAGAAAAAATGCCCTTTTACAATTTACAACTTGGGAAATAACGCCACTAGAAGCTGCTGAAAAAATTGAATGTCTTAGATACCTAGAAAACGGTGTGCCATTAAAAATGGTTTTAACTGAAGGAGAAATTATAAAAATAGATGTGCCAGAAGATTTACAAAAAGCGGAAGCATATTTGAAAACAATTTCTTAATATTGATAAAATTACCGTCATGAAAAATTTATTAGAAGAAGCTACTTACCTTGAACTTACTAGCCGCTTACAAAAACTACAACCAGATAGCAAGGCTCTTTGGGGTAAAATGAATGTAGCGCAAATGCTTGCGCATGTAAGTGAAGCATATAAAGTACCCCTTAGTGATACAGCTGTTCCAAGATTGTTTATTGGTAGATTAATAGGCTGGGCGCTAAAGCCAATGATGTATAATGATAAACCTTGGAAAAAAAACTTACCCACCGCTCCTAGTTTTATTATTACTACCGAAAAAGATTTTCACAAAGAAATGCTTGGTCAATTAACTTTAGTTGAAAAATTTCACAAAGCAAAAGCCGAAGATATTGGACGTCACCCTCACCCAATGTTTGGAAACTTTACTACAGAGCAATGGGGAAAAGCAATGTATAAACATTTAAACCATCACTTGGTGCAATTTGGGTTGTAATTATTTTTTGTAAGTGAAAATATTTGCTGTTCGTTTGGTCGAATTTTTATGAAGTCCCTCCAAACCAGTATTTGTCATTCCCTTTGTATTATATTTCTATTGCCATAAAATTTTATTGGTCAATGGTTCTACAATACTATAACTTACTTCTATTTATCTTCTAAATTGTCTCTTGAAGTTGCTGCTCTAAGCGCTGTTAAAGCAGCAGCATCAATAAATGCTGTTGTCGAACTTATTTCAAGCCATAAATCAAAATTTCTTTGGCTAATTTTTGATATATCAGTTTTAGTATATATTACTTAATCTACCCCAAGCATTCTTGCCAATGTATCCATTCGCATTGTTTTAAATTGTTCAAATGGAAGTCCTGCCGAAAATAATTTTTGGTTTGACAATTTTATAACTTGTATTTCTATACCATTTTTTTATTTTTCATTCGTTCGTTTAACGCATCTTGAATTATAAATAAAAAACTCACCCCCCCCAAAACTTAATTATGTAAAAAAAGTAAAGCCTTAGTGGCTTTACTTTTATAAACTACTATTTTTTTATAAACATTTGTTTAGTTTTTTTATCATTTACATTTATAGTAAAAATATATGTACCCGCTTTTAAAAATGCTACATTTTCGTTTAAACTATACCCACCTACATATTCTAAATTTTCTATTTTGTTCCAAAGCATTTGCCCTGCTGTATTATAAATGGCATAAGTAGCATTTCCTTTTGTAGGCACATTAAAAGAAACTGATAAATTATTTACAACAGGGTTTGGATAAAAATTAGTAATAGAAATTCCATCTTTACCATTTGAATTTTTGTATAATCTTATAATATTACTATATTTTAAACCTCCTGAAATATCTCTCACTTTAATTCTATAATAAAAACTTTGTGCACCTAAAGGAGAATAATTAAAGTCATATTTTGTATTTATACTTCCAGAAACGTTTCCAACTTTTGCAAATTGCACCCCATTTGTAGATGCTTCTACTTCAAATTGTGACCCTATAATTTGGTCATCATACACCCAATTAAGTTTTACATCACTGCCTGTCCAAACTCCATTAAGTTTAAAATTGTCAAGCGGTAAAATGGAGGCGGCTGTTTGTGTCCAAAGCCCTCTACCATGTGTTGCAGCAGCCACCATACCATCTAGCGGTCGGTACTGAAGCATATCAGTACGCACAGCGGGGAAGGTTGGGCTGGCTGTCCAAACAGTGCTTGCGCCATTTACTAACGACGTTACCCATACACCAGCCTCAGTAGCTAAAATTGCTTTTGTATTATTGCCTGGTGCAAACATGCACCAACGTACTGGCATGTCAGGCAAGTTGCCATCTATGTTTGTCCAAGATGTACCGCCATTTGTACTTACCCATACTTGTTGTACTCCATAGTTAGAAAAGGTAGCCATTAAATTATTTTCATTTGTACCAATTGCCACACAAGATATAGAACCTGATGTAGATAAGTTAGCAGTAATATCTACCCCTGCTGCACCTGTTGCTACCGCTTTAGCATTGTCAACATAGCAAAGCTTTGCATTATTGCCATAAGTGCCCATGTACAATCTGCTTGATGTATATGGTGAAACAGTTAATGCAGAAACATTTTTACCTGCAAGTGCAGAAATTGCAACCGCATCAGTAGTGCCTACACCGCCTGCTTGTGGGTCTGTCCATCTAAAATAGTTACCGGCAGTGTTTGAACAATACAAAACATTAGCATTATCATCATAATCTGTTGGGTTTATAAACTGACCAGTATTAGAATTAAAGTTGTAATAAGCCCAATTAGCACCTCCGTCATAGCTTATTCTATAATTATTATAAATGTAAGAACATATTTGATATTGAGGTTCATTTTGGTCAATATGTACAAAACAACCATCACCTCCTAAAACCTCAGTGGTGAAAGATAACCCTGGGTCAGAAAATGAATGACATCCATTATCTTGTGCTCCTGCTAAAAAATAATTTACTGAAGTAGGATGCATTGCACATGAATAAAATTGCTTTATTCGAAGTCCTACGTTTTTATCAATTATTGTTGTTCCACCATCTGATGAGTAAAATATACCGCCATCATTAGCAAATAAAACTTTATTTCCCCCACCATACCAAATTATTTTGTGATGGTCTGCATGTAAATATTGTTCTGGATAACCATACCATTGAGAAAGCTTTGTCCAAGTAGTTCCGCCATCTATTGTTTTATAAGTATCTAGCCCACCAATTATACACTGGCTTGCATTTGCTGGGTTTATTTCTACAGTTATTGAATACCAGCCTTGTCCATTAGCCCAATTTGTTGGTGGCTGACCAGCTGTAGCTATCCAATTTGCACCACCATCAGTAGATTTATATATTGTTGGTATTTGGTCACTTCCATTTACAGGCATTGCAAATAATGTGTTACCTTTTACAGCTATTTCAGCCCTATTGTTAAACGAAGGAAAAGCAACTGCAGGTGCTGTGAAACCACTAGATGCAACTGTGCTTGGATTATCAGTGTATCTGTAAGATTGAGAACTAAAAATCCCACCAACTACATGTAATCTTCCAGCAGCCGTAGTAGAACTTATATCTAAATCACAAATTCTGTTACTCATACCTGTGGGAGTAATATCTACCCAAGCATTACCACCGCTAGCTTTTGTAGAGCGCAATAAACCATTACCCCTTGTGGCTAAATAAATATTGCCCTGGTAATCGCATATAATATTCGTACTATAAAAATAATTGGTTGTAGATGGTAATAATGCCCACGAAATACCTCCATCTGTACTTTTGAAAACACCTACACCAGCAACAGCATCACCGTTATAAAAAGCTTCCCCTGTACAAAAGTACATTATGTTACTATTTGTGGGGTCTTGTGTAATAGCTGTAACTGCAAGGTTACTAAGGTTATCGTTTACCATTATCCAATTTGGATTAGCTGCAGTAATATCATTGGTTTTCCATAATCCTCCATTTACACCACCAATAAATACCGTTTTACCTGTAGCATCTGATGCATCTACCATTGCTGCTCTAATTCTGCCTGATGTTGACGCTAAATTTGCAGGATCTCTAGAGTTACCATAAGGTCCAGATACATCTTTATTTGGTCCACGTTCTACCCATGTACCTGCTAATACTGTGCCACCCGATAATTTTTTAGAAGAAACAGATGCATCAATTGCAACCAATAATCTGTCTGTAGGTACATATCCTAATACAGGATCTTTAGTTCTTTCAAACTCAAATTTTGCCGCTTGGCCAGGTCCATCATACATATCAAAGTCTTCTTTTTCGTGAAGCTCAATTTTTTTACTATTATTTTTTTGGTTACAACTTTGTATTATTAAAAAAAATCCAGCAATACATAGCGTTAAAATTTTATTCATTTTTATTTTTTATTTTATATGTTTTAAAATATGTACGAGATCAATTATTATAGGTATTTATCACCCTTCTTTCGCTTTACTTCTGCTACATATTCTTTTATTTCTTGCTCTTTATCTTTTTTGCAAATGAGTAATACATCATTTGTATCTACAATTATAAAATTATCAAGCCCTTGCAAAACTACCAATTTATTATCAGGTACTTGTACCATATTTTTAGTAGAATCAAATACTATTACTTCATTGCCACCAACAGCATTTTCTAAATAATCCTTTTCTATGGTTTCATAAGCACTTTTCCACGTTCCTAAATCACTCCACCCGAAGGATGATGGTATAACATATACATTATCCGCTTTTTCCATTACTGCATAATCTATAGAAATATTTGTACAAAGTGGATAAATATTTTCTATGGTTTCTTTTTCTTCTATTGTATTGAGTTTATCCTTTGCTCCATCAAACACTTCATGCAATTCGGGAGCATTTTTTGCAAATGCGTTAATAATGTTTTTTACTTGCCATACAAAAATACCTGCATTCCATAAAAAATCACCACTAGCTACAAATGTTTTTGCCAATGCTTTGTCTGGTTTTTCTGTAAATAATTTTACTTTAAAAATATTATCTCCTACAGATAAAGATTCGTATTGTATATAACCATACCCTGTATTTGGGTTAGTGGGTTTTATACCAAGTGTAATTAAAGCTTTTATGTGAGAAGTAAAATGCAATGCTTTGGTGCAGGTATCTATAAATGAATTGGTTTCAGTAATTAAGTGATCAGCTGGGGCGCATATTAAATTAGCATTGGAGTCCAATTGGTATAATTTGTATGAAATATATGCAATACAAGGTGCCGTATTTTTTCTGCTTGGTTCACATAAAATATTTTGCGTAGGTACTTCAGGCAGTTGCTTTTTTACAATATTTTCATATTGGGCAGCAGTTACTATAAATATATTTTCTATAGGTATAAAAGTAGCAAACCTGTCAAATGTAGATTGTATTAGTGTTTTTCCGATACCTAAAATGTCTAAAAATTGTTTAGGCATATTTGTTCTACTCATAGGCCAAAATCTGCTTCCAATACCTCCTGCCATTATTGCTACGTAATTACTTTTATTCATATTATTATTTTATAAATGCACTTAATTTTTAATTAAACTATCTAAAATATAACTCAAAGGTTTATCTGCACCATCTATTAAATCTCTTTGGGTATAAATAAAAGTTTTATTTGGTATTACACCTCTACCATCATTTTTTTTCATTATTGGTTGGTAATATCTTCTTAAAGGTACATCAATTTTTATTTTTGAGGTAGGTAATTCAAAACGAAGTAAACCTGCATTGTGTTCATTTTTTGAACCCCCTGTTTCTTCACCTACAATTATTGCTTTTGTTCTATCTTGTAAAACAGCAACAAAGGTAGCACCAGCAGAAGCAATATGGCTATTTATAATTACATATATATTACCTTTAAATACGTTTTTATCTGGCTTGTACATATTTATTTCTTCTTGCTTTAATTTATATAAATTACTAGCTAATTTATTGTAAGCATGGTAGGCAGTGTCTTCATTTGTAATATTACCTGTATCTTATATAGCTACATAATCTTTATAAGTTAAATGATTAAATCGCTGAAAAGCACTATCATATTATGGCAATGTTTCATTTACTAAATAGCTTAAAAATGAAAATGTCATATCATAAAAACCACCACCGTTTTCTCTACAATCAATAATTACATTTTTAGTATCATCCCGTTTTATAAGTGCGAAACTGTTTTCTAAAAAATGATAAAATGCATTTTTTTCGTTATTACTACTTAGGTGAAAAGTTCTTATATAAAATAAGGCTGTCTTGCCTTTATTAAGCATTTGCATATCATAATTTACTTCTTTGGGTATAGCTGAATATGCTGTATAAATATCGGATGTATTTATGCGTTCTAAATTATCTGCATTTAAATATTCTGTAATGGATGTTTCGCTACTATCTGCCATATACTGAATTTTAAACTTTTTAAAACCACCATACTCCAGATAAAAATTATATGCAAAATAAGAGTCAATTGCATTATTTCTTGCGACATTGCTATACCCATCGGTATGCTCATATTTTTTTAATTGGTTTATTATATAGTTGGCACTATAATCATTTATGTACAATATTTCTGCGCCAAGCGGTATATAATTTGTAATAGTATTACTATAAAGTTTATCATTTAATAAAACTACCGGTACAGGAAAAAATTGGTCTTTTTTACTTACAGTATCATAAAAATCAGTAGGCAAATATGCTGCTGTATGAATACATCTTAGCTTATCTATTAAAAAGTCAATTTTTTTGTAAAAATCTCTGACAGAAAGCTTGTCGATTATTGAATTACTTACACTATCAAAAGTTGCATTTAATTCTTGTGGGGTATTGTAGGCGTAAGCACCAGCATGCATATCTGCAACAATGCCTTTTAATATTTTTACGTCATCTTTTAAACCATTTTTATTAAACGTTTTGCGCTCTATATCTTTTTCAAAACAGCCTAAAAAAAAGATTACCAAAAAAATAAAAGCGGCATTTTTCACTCAACAGTTTTTGTAATATTAAATTATACCTTCTCTCAATAAATCATGTATATGCAATATACCAGTATAAATATTGTTTTCTACAACGAGCAGTTGGCTAATATTTTTTGTCTTCATAATATGTAAAGCCTCCACAGCTAATGTGTCAAATTCCACTATTTTTGGGTTATTACTCATTATATCCTTCGCTATTATATCATTAAATCTATCATACTTTTCAAACATTCTTCTTATATCTCCATCTGTAATAATACCTTCAATATTATAATTATCATTTAAAACTGCAGTACTTCCTAATCTATTTTTAGATATTTCTATAATAACTTTTTTTATATCATCCTTCGTATAAACAACAGGTTTTTCATGAAATTTAATTAAATCTATTACACGTAAATACATTTTCTTTCCCAATGTTCCTCCAGGATGATATTTAGCAAAATCACCCGTTTTAAATTCTTTTGCCTCCATTAAGCAAATAGCCAATACATCGCCCATTACCATTTGTGCCGTTGTACTAGTAGTAGGTGCAAGGTTATTGGGGCAAGCTTCTTTTTCTACTGTAGTATTTAAAACAATATTGCTTTGCAATGCTAAGTAAGATTGCATATT
>JAYUJS010000760.1:0-12356 GCA_043765095.1 Ferruginibacter sp. | reverse complement strand
TTACATAATTATAACAAGTGGAACGTTCAAACTTTGTAGACCAAATAAATATTTTTTGCCGTAGCGGGCATGGCGGTGCAGGTAGCAGGCATTTTTTGCGTAATAAGCTCACAGCTGAGGGTGGGCCTGATGGTGGTGATGGTGGTAGGGGTGCACATATTATTTTGAAAGGCAATACACAATTATGGACACTGCTGCATCTTCGATATTTTAAAAATGTGTTGGCAGATAATGGTGGCAATGGCGAAGGTGGACAACGGAGTGGTAAAACTGGTAAAGATATTATTATAGAAGTGCCGCTTGGCACTATAGCTAAGGATGCTGAAACAGGTGAAAAATTGGCGGAAATATTGCACGATGGTGAAGAAATAATATTAGCAAAAGGTGGCAGAGGTGGGCTTGGTAATTATAATTTTAAAACTAGTACCAACCAAGCTCCTGACTATGCACAACCTGGCGAAGCTGGTATAGAAGGTATAAGAACGCTTGAGCTAAAAGTGTTGGCTGATGTAGGTTTGGTGGGATTTCCTAATGCTGGTAAGTCTACATTACTATCTGTAATAACTGCTGCTAAACCCAAAATAGCTGACTATGCTTTTACAACTTTGGTACCACAACTTGGAATGGTGGAGTATAGAGATGGCAAAAGTTTTTGTATTGCAGACTTGCCTGGCATTATAGAAGGTGCATCTGAAGGTAAAGGACTTGGGCATCGCTTTCTACGCCATATTGAGCGAAATTCTATTTTGTTATTTTTGATACCTGCGGATAGTAACGACCATAAAAAAGAATTTGAAATACTTAGAAATGAACTAGAACAATACAACCCTGAAATGTTGCAAAAAGATTTTGTAATAGCGATAAGTAAAAGCGATATGCTTGATGATGAACTAAAAGAAGCTATTAAAAAGGAACTGCCTGTAAATATTCCATCCATATTTGTTTCATCGCTTACAAACGTAAATTTAGTGGAGTTAAAGGATATGTTGTGGAAGTCTTTAAATGGATAAATTGCAATATAAAAATTTAATTTTTCTTAACCCTCAAATTTTATTTATTAATAAATTAGATAGCGCAACAAATAGAATTTATTTTTAATAGGAATAAATATTAGTTTTTTTAAATGCATTGGGATTTTTTAAAAAATAGTTTTGCATTTATGGTTGGCTATTTATTAGACTATGTATAAGTTGAGGTTAAAATTAGTATTTAATACCTATATTAATATTCCACAAAATGGTAAGCTAATAAAATAAATACTAGAAAAAATTACCAATTCAAAAAACACTTATTTTAAGGATGTGTAAGCAATTTTAATAAAAAAATTACCATAAAATAATTTCAAAATATATTGCTATAATTATAATTTTACAAGCCATGGCTATGTGCCATTGTTTTTGCAAAACCCCAAATTCTTTAAAAAATACTAATCATTAATATAATTAAAGCATGTTTCAATTTAATAAATCATACAATTTATTTTACGAAAACAAATACTCCACATCCTGCTTGCTCAGTGCTTTCACAAAATTTGCATCATCTGCAATAAGCTCTTTAGCCAATATTTTTTTACGCTCTTGCAGTTGTAATATTTTATCTTCAATAGTGTCAATGCATATCATACGGTAGGCAAAAATATTTTTTGTTTGACCTATACGGTGCGTACGGTCAATGGCTTGCTGCTCTACAGCGGGGTTCCACCAAGGGTCAACAATGTATACATAATCGGCGGCAGTAAGGTTAAGCCCCACACCACCCGCTTTTAGCGATATTAAAAACACACGGCACTCATCATTGTTTTGAAAATTTTGTATTGCCTTTTCTCTATCGGGTGCGGAGGTACTACCATCAAAATATTCAAATGGAATATTATTTTCTATCAACTTTTGTTTTATGAGTGCAAGCATACCGAGAAACTGCGAAAATATTAGTGCCTTATGGTCGCCAATATTTTCGGTAATTTCTCTAGTAAGTTCATCTAACTTTATAGAGTGGTTAGGAAATTTATCTTCTTCATTTAATATAGCTGGGCTATCGCATATTTGACGCAACTTCATTAAGCCTTGCAAAATAGTAAGCTGACTCTTACCAATTCCTTGTTCATCTATAGTGCCCATAATTTTTTCACGGTAGCTATTTCTATAGGCATCATATATTTTACGTTGCTCTTTTTCCATTTCGCAAAAAAGTATTTGCTCTGTTTTTTCTGGTAAGTCTTTTGCTACTTGCTCTTTTGTACGACGAAGTATAAATGGATACAAAAGCTTTCGTAAATGTTCTTTTGGTTCTTGGTCACCCATTTTATCTATAGGGTTTGCAAACTCGTTTCTAAAAAACTCCATAGTGCCTAGTAGGCCTGGGTTTAAGAAATTCATTTGGGCAAAAATATCAAACGTATTGTTTTGTAGCGGCGTACCACTCATACATACTTTGTTGGTAGCATGCAGTAATGAGGCGGCTTTCGTAACTTTCGAAGATGGGTTTTTTATAGCCTGGCTTTCATCTAAAACGACATAATCAAATTTTAATTTAAGCAGCAATTGTATATCGCTTCGCAAAGTGCCGTACGTTGTTATTACCACATTGGCGGCTTTTAGTTCTTCAACATTGCGTGTACGGGTGCTGCCGTGGTGTATGTGTGCAGTAAGCGTGGGTGTAAACTTTTTTATTTCATTTTGCCAGTTGTATATAAGTGTGGTAGGGCATACTACAATTGCACAAAGTGTTTCGTTTATTTTTTTATAATGGTCAAGCATGGTTAGTGCTTGTATGGTTTTACCTAATCCCATATCATCTGCTAAAATACCGCCCCATCCCACTTCGTTTAAATAATTGAGCCAGCGATAACCTGCTAGTTGGTATGGCCTTAATATTGGTTCTAGTTGATGCGGTGCTTCTGTTTCAGGTATATTTTTAAACTCACGCAGGCGCTCATATTTTTCATCTAGTGCAAAACTCAATTCTTCTTCATTGCGGTTTTCATACAAGTCATCTATCACACTCATGTGGTATTTGCTCAGTCGTAGTTTGTCGGTACGCCCATCGCCCACTTTAAATAACAACGAATATTTTTTCAACCACTCATCGGGTAAAATTCCCAATGTACCATCTGTTAATTGTACAAACGAACGCTTGTCTTGTAGCGCTTGTTTTATTTCTGCAATACCTACACGTTGTTCTCCAAATTCTATTTCTACTTTTGCATCAAACCAATCTAGCCCGCTCGTTACATGTATTTGTGTGCTAGGTTTTGCGGTGTTAAACCTAAAGTTTTTCAATGCTTCAAAACCAAACACGGGCACTTTCATTTCCTTCATAGCATCTACAAACAAAAAGAACCAATTGTTGCGGAGTACATCTGCCCCTTTTAAAACCAAGCTACCACTCTCTTGCTTGCTAACAAAGCCAGAGTGCAGGTTTTCGAGTTTTTTCATAAACTCATCTTCGGCTTCTTTGTTTCTATTTATTTGTAAAATTTTATCGCCGTCGGGTATTATCATGGTTTCTTTATCCCCAGCTTTTGTTTCAAAACCTTTGTAAGAAAACACGGGTTGAAACAATAAATATTCTCCACGCTCTTGTAGCATTAATCGTATATCTGGCAGTGAAACTTTTACTTCTTTTACCAACGATTTATCAAACTCTACTTCGTACTCTCTTGTAAGCGGCAGAATAACTTCTTGCATTTTTTCTGCCCAATTCTTTTTATTTAATGCAATGTTGCCTTCTTTAATAAATTTTTCGGCTTGCATTACATCTTCCGTTTTTTGCCAAGTGTACAATATATCTTCATACAAAAAAATAAGGCTGCTCGGCGATTTGTTTTCTGTAAACGCCACTGGCTCGCCGTGTATTTTTATCATACAAGCTATTTCAAAATCTTTCTTTTTTGCTTGTACTTTAAATACGGGGCTTAGCAATTCATTACTTAATTCAGTATCTTTTAAATGAGCTGTTTTTAATTGCTTTGCAAATGGCAGTATAAAAACAAACGGATTATTATTTTGCTCATCAAAAATCTTTTTTAATTTTGGATGAAGGTATTCTGTAATTAAATTTTTTGTTTCTTCGGGTAAATCATCCCCATCGGTATGTATAATGTTTTCCCAAATACCGCTAAAAGGTGAGTTTCGATTGAGGTATTTGTTTATTTCGTTTTCTTGTAATTTTCTTACTTGTTGAAAAAGTGATTTGTCATCTTCCGAAAACCCATCGGTTTCTACAAATTTGGTAAGGTCTATTTTTTCTGTTTTGCCTAAGTATTTTTTATTGTCTTCATCTGGCTCGCCTTGCAAAGCATCTACTGTAAAACCAGGGTAGTTTTTTGCATTAAAATTAAACACTAACCCAAGGCGTAGTTTTTTCTTTTCTTTTACCGTACTGGTTTCTTCTTCTACCGGTGCGGCTTTTATAGGCACAAAGTTAGAGGCAGCTCTGTACGTAGGTATGGGCGTGGTAGGTACGGCGGCTACTACTCTTTTTATACTTGTGTCAAGCACTTTTAAAAACGGCTTACCATCTTTATAAGTAAACTCAAATTTCCCCGTAAGGTCATCAGCCAAGCTGTAGCCGTAAATACCAAGTATTTTATTTTTTTCTTTATCCCAGTTTCTTATGCTATCAAAATATTCTGAGCCGTAGGCTTGTAGTAATTGTACAAATAATAAAACCTTGTGCTCACAAAGTGGGTGCATGCTTTCGCTACACATGCATGAGGTATCAAAATTTCGCTCATCATTTTTCTGTATCACCAACGGAAATTTTTCTCCGTTTATCATTAACTCTGCTTCTATTCTTTCATCTGCTGCTTTTAAAATAGTTGCCTTTGTAGTTTCCATCAGTGTTTCTGCTTCTTGAAAAATAGAAGGGGACGATAACATTTTTATCATCTTTAAATCTATATTTTTCATTTTGGCAACAGAGTGCATTTGGTTGTATTGTATGGCACTGCTGCGCAGTAGATTTTTATCTACCATATCTTGTAAACGCAATAGCCCTGCAGCTTCGTGCCTACATATATCTCCAATATTGTACGGACAACTGCAACGTAGGCTTATTCCTTTTGCATCGCTGTATTTTTCAATATACACTTTGTAAAAAGTATTGTACACATCGTCTTTTACTCGAAACACAATATTGCTCATGAGTTCATCATGCTCTACCAGCTCTACATAGCCAAGCGATTGTATTTTTTTTCCTCGGCGAATTACATCGTCGGTACCGTTATTGTAAACGTGCTTTATTAAATGTGGTAATGCCAAAAGAAAAAATATTTAGTTAGTACAGAATAAAAAATTATTGAATGCTACAATTTGTGTTTGGCATTCGCATTGTGCAAGGTACGAAGGTAAATTGGGAGGGCAATGGAA
Organism: Ferruginibacter sp.; assembly: GCA_043765095.1. GTDB lineage: Bacteria > Bacteroidota > Bacteroidia > Chitinophagales > Chitinophagaceae > Ferruginibacter. The sequence continues at coordinate 6,987 of JAYUJS010000760.1, read as the reverse complement.
TATTTGGGTTAATTGTTAGGACAGGGGCTAAAAAGACAAAAGAGGGATGGAGAAAGAGAAGGTTTGATTTTTACTAAACTCCTATTTTTCTCTTTTGAACTCTTAGTCAATTCCCTTTTCTTTTATTATTCTACAGACCTTCGGTAACTATTTCTATTTTGTAGCATTAAATTCCCGTCTGTTGTTTCAAATCTTGTTTGTACAAAAGAACTCATTTCATAAAATAATTTTCTTTTTACAGAGAAATGCAAGTGTGGTATTAATGTAAAACTAGTAGAACCGCTTTGTGCTCTTTTTTATTACAATGTCATATTTTTTCAAATGCCAAAAGCAGCATAACTTTCCATCAGTATATATTAAAAAAATAAAATTTGCTGGTCAAATTTTTCATCTGCAATAAGTGATTTTTTCTATTTATATAAAATTAAAGAATAAACTATTTCCCATTCACCAACTTCCCACCCACATACACAGGTAGCGAGGGCGCACCATCATCTGTAAGGCAATAGCGGATGTCTTTTTCCAACCCAAAGTTTGTAAGGCGATGATAATGCGTAGCGTTTCGTTCTTTCATAAAACCATACAAATCATCTTTCGCTGTCAAGTAAAGGCTTTCTGCCATTTGAGAATAATCACACTCTAGTGTAAAGTTTTCTTTTAAGCGATTAATTACAGCACCTGCAAAAAGGGTGTCTTCTATATTTACTTTGTCTTTCCATGCGGCACAGCCAAGTATTACATTGGTGTTTTTTGAAAGTAAGTAATTACAAACAGCTGTTATATTTGGAAATGAACCTGTAATAATTTCTTTAGCCCCACGGCTATGCGCCATGTGTAAAAGCTTTGTACCATTGGTGGTAGTTAGCACAAGCGTTTTCCCTCCAATAAAATCTGTTGGATACTCAAATGGAGAGTTGCCATATTGTAAACCTTCGGCAATTTTTCCATCACGTTCACCAGCGGTAATGCAATCTAATTCTTTACCTATCCGGATACAATCTGGCACACTATCTACAGGTATAATTTCTATAGCACCATTATGTAATGCAGTAGCAATAGTAGATGTAGCTCTCAGTACATCTATAATAACAACAATACTACTACTTACATCGTATAAATGTAGCAATGGAGGAGATGGGCATGTAAAAAGGGTTGGTTTGCTCAATTGTAATTATATTTTTGTAAAAATTTAAAAAATTATTGTCTTCAATCATTAAAACATAATATACAAATTTACAACTGTTTTATTATTTGGATTTTCATTTTTTAAAATAAAACTATTTACATTTGACTCACAAAGATTATGCTATCTAAAAAAACACAATACGGATTAAAAGCGCTGGGTTATTTAGCAGAAAAATATGGCCAAGGCCCAATATTGATAGCACAAATTGCTACCGCAAAAAAAATACCCATAAAATTTTTAGAAACTATTTTATTGCTTTTAAAACAGCATAATATTTTAGAAAGTAAAAAAGGAAAGGGCGGCGGCTATCATCTTTTAGCGCCTCCAAATAAAACCAGCATTGCAAAAGCCATAAGAATTATAGATGGCCCAATTGCATTATTACCTTGTGTTAGTATAAATTTTTATGAAAAATGTGCCGACTGCGATGAGCTAAATTGTGGCTTAAGAAAAACAATGGAAACAGTAAGAGATGCAACTTTAAAAGTTTTAGAAAAAAAGAATCTTTCTCATTTAATATAAGTTGCTAAATAAAACACTAAAACAATTTTTAATTTTGAGCTTTCAACAAATAATAAACCAGTTTGTTGCTGACATGCATAACACAAAATGGTATGAGTATGTGGCAGTTTTTGCTGGTATTATAAGCGTATGGTATAGCCGAAAAGAAAATATTTTGGTATACCCTACAGGATTAATAAATACAATAATTTACATCTACCTAAGTTATAAAGGCGGCTTATTAGGTGAGGCAACTGTAAATTTTTATTATACCATTATGAGTATTATTGGCTGGTATATGTGGAACAAAAAAGACGAAACAAAAAAAGTGGAATTACAGATTACCAAATCTACAAATCAAGATTGGTTACAACAATTGTTGTTTTTTGCACTTTTTTATATTATAATATTTTTTGCGCTTACTTATTTAAAAGAAAATTTTTCTGCAGGGCTTATACCTTGGGCAGATGCATTTGCAAGTGCTACGGCATTTACGGGCATGTGGCTTATGACAAAAAAGAAAGTAGAAAGTTGGTATTGGTGGCTGGGTACAAATGTTGCATCCATTCCATTATATTTTGTAAAACATTATGTATTTACAAGTGTGTATTATGTAGTACTTTTTACAATGGCTATTTTTGGATTGGTAGAATGGACGAAAAAAGAAAAAAAACAACAATTAGTAAAAAATAAATTATAAAATGAGTTATTGCAAAGCAATATTATCAATGAAACCTAAGGATTATGCAGTTAATAAGCACTACCACGATAACCACTATGGGTTTAATATAGATAATGATGATGAATTATTTTGCAGGCTAATATTAGAGATAAACCAAGCAGGGCTTAGTTGGAATACAATTTTACATAAGGAGCAAAATTTTAGAAAAGCATATCAAAATTTTGAAATAAAAAAAATAGCAAATTATAAAGAAAAAGAAATTGAAAGATTGCTAAACGATACGGGCATAATTAGAAACAAATTAAAAATAAATGCTGCTATATATAATGCCAATATAATTTTACAATTACAAAAAGAGTATGGTAGTTTTAAAAAATGGATTGAATACCATCACCCAAAAGAAAAAATAGAATGGGTTGCTATTTTTAAAAAATCTTTTAAATTTACTGGAGGTGAAATTGTTGGTGAATTTCTGATGAGTACGGGTTATATTGCGGGTGCACACGATTTTGATTGTGCGGTATATAAAAAATTACAAAACCAAAAACACTAACAAGCATTGGCTATTAAAAAATTTGTAATAGTAGGGCCAGAGAGTACTGGCAAAAGTACACTCTGCCAAAACCTATCAGCGCATTTTAAAACTGACTGGGTAAGAGAATATGCTAGAGAATACCTTGAGGTAAATGGCACTAAATATACATTTGAAAATTTATATGATATAGCACTGGGGCAACTTAGTGGGGAAGATGCAGCAGTAAAACACTTTCAAGAAGCTAATAAAAATATACCACTAATTATTGATACAAATTTGTATGTAACAAAAGTGTGGAGCGAATTTGTTTTTAATAAATGTGATACCCGAGTACTTACAGAAATTACAAAAAGAAAATACGACGGTTATTTATTATGTAATACAGATGTAAATTGGATAAAAGATAATTTAAGAGAATACCCTGATTTGGAAACAAGAGAAAAACTATTTCATTATTACAAAGAAGAACTATCAGAGCAAAAAACCCCTTGGATTATAATTAGTGGATGCTACGAAGAACGTACGAAACAGGCTATTGATTTTGTAAATGGGTTATTGTAAAAAATTAAAATTAGCGACTACTTACACAACTCCACTACATCTTTATCTCCATCTAAATTATTTATTTGCCCAAGTAAATGTTGTGCCCTGGCGGATACATATTTACTTAATGGTTTTATTGTAAACCTAACAGGGTTGGGCAATGCCGCCGCTATTTGTGCAGCTTCACCTCTAGTTAGTTTGCTTGCATTTTTGTAAAAATAATTTTGTGCTGCTGCTTCAATGCCAAAAATCCCTTTCCCCATTTCTGCAACATTTAAGTACATCTGTAGTATTCTTTTTTTACTCCAAAATGTTTCTATCATAAAAGTAAAATACACTTCAAGTCCTTTTCTAAAATAACCCCCGCCTTGCCATAGAAAAATATTTTTAGCTACTTGCTGGCTTATAGTGCTGCCGCCTCGTATTTTATTGGGATGTTTTTTATTGTATTTTAAAGCAAGTTTTATTTCTTTTATATCAAAACCATTGTGGTCAGGAAACTGTTGGTCTTCACCAGCAAGTACTGCTAGTTTTGCGCTACTGCTCATTTCTGCAAAAGATACATAATCTCTTTTTAATCCATAACCTCTTACAAAACTTACTAGCTGTGTAATGGTTATTGGCGGGTTTACCCAACGAAGAATGATTATGTAAAGAAATTGTAACACAAACATCCACAAAAAAATTTTTTTTGTAATGCGCCACCAGCGTTTACCTTTTTGTTGCTTCATTATTTTTTGTAGAAATATTTATATACTCAATGCGATATTTATTTTTGCCAACGGTTATTCCCTTACTTGTTTGTTTTCGCCATAAATATCCTATTGCTGCTAGCCCAGCTCCTGTAGTCAATAATGTGGAGCTAAATTTTTCTCTATCTGCCAAATATACCACTCCGCTTGCTACACACATTAATACACCGCCGCCATACAAAGCACCTGCACTACCACCAGTATTAAATTTTTTATTTTCTTTATTAAACTTATAAATTTGTTTGTAGTTATAGGCGTAACGGTAACTACCAACTGTGTCTGTAAAGAAAAAACCTAGTGTGCTTGGCACTATATTGATGATGTACTCTTTTAAATAAATACTATCGTTTTTTATATCAGTAATTATTGCATTTCTATAAGCCCCACTTGTTGTTAAAAATTCTATTTGAGAACCTTTAAAAAACATTTGCACTGTTTTTGATTTCTTTTTTAAAATAATAAAATCGCTTTGCTGTGCATAAGCAGTAAAAGTAAATAAGCATATTATGATGGTAAAAATTTTAGACATATTACTTGTGAGGATGCAGTTTTGCATACCATACACCAAAAATAAGCACTACCCCAAACACTAAAAACATTAATCCAGATATTTTGTTTATAATGATAATATTTTTATCTGTTAATTTATTACTTAGTTTTCCAGAAAGATTTATTTTAAAAATATCTGCTGCAATATTCATTGCCAAGCAAATTGAAAAAGTAGCTATTTTTTCTTCTAAAGTATTGCTAAGTGCTTTGGTAGCAGCTGCAAGCCAAAGTGCTATTACCCCTGGGTTTAGGGTATTAATTAAAAACCCTGTTAAAAAAAGTTTTGCATGGGTAGATGCTTCAATTTTTACACCTTTGCTTAGCTCCTCTTTGGTATGATATTTTTTAAAAAATAAATAAAATATACCTAGAGACATTAAAAATATTCCACCTACTGTGCCAATTTCTAGTTTATGGCTAGTAAGGTTTTCTAGAAGACTACCAAAATAGTTTGCTAGCAAAACCCACAATGCATCGCTAAACCAAACACCTCCTATAAAATAAAACGCACTTGCTATACCATAGTTTATACGTAATTTAAGTATAGTAAAAATAACTGGGCCTACAGAAAAAACTAATGCTATACCTAGTAATAATCCAGAAATAATGGCTTCCGTCATTGGCAGTTTTAATGAGTTAACACAGCAGTTTTATTGGTTTCTAAAAATGCTTTCCAATCATTCAGCATTTGTCCTTTTAGTACTCGTGGAAATTTATGTTGCCCACCCATTTTCCCTTTTAGTTTCATAAAATCCATAAAAGTATTTTCCGATAATACATTTACCGTTATAGCTTTTAAAGCATGTTTTCTTTCTACCACATAATCATCATTAATAGCTTTTATTTTTTCATCTAGTAAAGTTGCAAATTCTATTGGGTCTATTTTATCATCGGATGCAATGTACCACTCATGTGCAAAAAAATTGCCATGTGGCACACCAGCTACCGTAAATTCAGGCACTACTACATTTATTTCATTGCTGGCAAGTTCTATAGCATTGTTCATATTGTCTACACTAAGATGCTCACCTACTAAACTCAAAAAATGCTTTGTTCTACCAGTAATAATAATTTCACTACGCTCTTTATCTACCAGTCTTATGGTATCGCCTATTGCATACCGCCAAGTGCCTGCATTGGTACTTATTAATATTGCATAATCTTTATTTTCTTCTATTTCGTGTACCATATATACTTCCGGATTTTCTATCATATTTCCATCTACATCAAAATTATTTTCATCAAAAGGAACAAATTCAAAAAATATATTGTTATTTAATGAAAGTAACATACCCCTTGTGTCTTGTCTATTTTGATAAGCTAGAAAACCTTCGCTTGCTAAATAAGTTTCTATGTAGGTAATTGGCTTGCCCAATAATTTTGCAAAACCTTTTTTGTAAGGCTCCATAGCTACACCCCCATGTACATAAAAAGAAAGATTGGGCCACATTTCATGGATATTATTTAAGTTGTATTTTTCAATTATTTTTTCTAAACATATTTGTAACCATGCTGGCACACCTACCAAAAAACTTATATCCCAGTTTGGAGCATTTTCTACAACCTCTTCTAATTTTTTTGCCCAGTCTTTTTCCTTTGCTATTTTGCCACCAGGCTTGTACATACCCATACCTCTAAACCAAAATGGAATATTTTTTTGTTGAATGCCACTTAGGTCGCCTGCATAATAAGTTGCTTCTTTTTGTAATTGTGTACTGCCTCCAATAATTAACCATCCTTTACTGATAGCACTTTTAGGAATATTCTCATACTTTGTTAAGCTAAGCAATAACTTATAATTTGTAATAGTATTGCTTCTTATTAATTCTTTAGTTATGGGAATATATTTACTAGCTGCGTCGCTTGTGCCACTGCTTAAAGCAAAATATTTAATAACTCCAGGCCAACAAACATCAGGCACGCCTTCTAATGTTTTATACCACCAATGTTTATAAATTTTACTGTAATCAAATGTAGGTACGAGTTGTTGAAATTTTTTGCCAATATGCCTGCTTAATAGTACTTCATCAAATTTATAATGCTGACCAAATTGTGTAAATCTTGCTTTGCGTAGCAGTTTTTTTAATACTTTTAATTGCTGACTTCTTATATCACTAACAGGAAGGTGGAGTGCCTTGGCTATAGATGCGGGAAGTTTAATATCAAAAAATGCCATTGAGTATATTGATGTTAGGGAAACAAATATAAGTAATGTAGAATGCTTTGAGTTAAATTTAGC
>JAYUJS010000759.1:0-4216 GCA_043765095.1 Ferruginibacter sp. | reverse complement strand
AAACCCTAACTCCAAATTAGCTTCCACTGTATCTCTGCCTTGCTCTTGTAGTTTATATGCTTTTAATTTATTTATAAGACCAATGCCTCTACCCTCTTGGTTCATGTACAAAACAATTCCTTTTCCTGCAGTTTCTATTGTTTGTAAAGAGTCATGTAGTTGGTCACCACAATCACACCTTAGCGAGCCTAAAATATCTCCTGTAACACAGCTGCTATGTACACGTATAAGGATAGGTTCATCTTTTTGCCATTCTCCTTTTTTAATAGCAAGGTGCACATCGCCTGTATTTACTTGTGTATAAGTTATCAATTCAAAATTGCCATATTTTGTAGGCATTTTCACTCGCACTTCTTCTCTTATTAATGTTTCATGTTTTAATCTATAAGCTATCAAATCTTTTATAGAAATAATTTTCAGGTCAAATTTTTCAGCAATAATTTCAAGCTGTGGCAGCCGAGCCATGCTTCCATCTTCATTCATTATTTCTACCAATGCACCAGCAGGCTCAAACCCAGCAAGTGTAGCTATATCAATAGTTGCCTCAGTATGCCCAGCCCTTCTTAGTACTCCACTATTTTTTGCCTTCAGCGGAAAAATATGTCCTGGTCTTCCTAGGTCTTCTGCTTTTGTAGCAGGGTTTATAAGTGCTAATATTGTTTTGGAGCGGTCATGTGCAGAAATACCTGTTGTACAACCATCGCCCAATAAATCTACACTTACTGTAAAAGCAGTTTCATGTGAGGCAGTGTTATTACTTACCATTGGTTGTAAGTCAAGCTCCGCACAGCGTTGCTCAGTAAGTGCCACACATATAAGCCCACGCCCATGTGTACTCATAAAATTTATCACCTCTGGGGTTACATTTCTTGCGGCAGCTATAAAATCTCCTTCATTTTCTCTATCCTCATCATCTACCACTATTATTACTTTTCCAACCTGTATATCTTTTATAGCTTCTTCAATAGTGTTCAACATTATTAAGTTTTTTGCAAAGTTAATTAGTAAACGAGTTTATTAAGGGAAAGGTTTCGGAATTCGGAAATGGAAATTTATATATGATTAATTTTTTGTAATAATGTTAATCAAAAACACTCCTCATTTTTAGGTTTCTTTTCTGTAAAGTGAGCATATAAAAAAGAACCGGATTATGCAAGACTTAAATAAAATTAGCAACTTTAAATAACTTATGACTAACTAAAAAAGCTCTAGTAGATAGCTATTCCATTTCAAATTAAAAACAATTCGATGTGATAATATTATCCAATATTATTTTCCATTTAATTTCTTATTAGCCAAATTTATATCCGCACTCTTTACTCTATGTTGCAATTTTATTAATATTTTCTTCAGCAGGTAATTGCTTTGTTTTATACCATTTTTCCCAATAAGTTTCTTATGTCATTGTTATTCTTTACATGCTCATAAGCAATGTTAGCTTCACCATTCAAATCATTTTGCTTTACATTAATATTGGTTATTTCTGTAGCCAGTTATTTTGCAGTAAAAGTAATTGTGTGAAAAAATCTGCTAGTGGTTTATTTTCTATAGTAACCAGTTTTTTTTCATAGCACTCGTATTATTTCATCCAAACAAAGACTCATCGCCTTTGCTTCTTATTATGGCAAAACCACTTTCATCAACCCCTCTCACATAAATATTTTAGATAATTCTGTTTCTATAGCAGCTAATTTTTCTCTAACTTACATACGTTCCATATGTAGAATTCGTTCTTCCAATAATTCTTGCTTACGGGTTTTTATGGCAAAACAACTTTGTGCAAAAGCAATTTGTACTTTCTTTGGGTCACCGTTTTGTGCAATAAAATAACAGGCATAACGGGTAAGCATAATGTCGTTAATATTTTTTGTTGCTCCTTTTGGTAATTTTATCGTAATGTTGACTTCAATAAAATGATTAGAAACCTATTCACTAGTGGTTTTTCAACTTTCCTAAGCTTTTTCTATAGCGTTTAAAAAGTTACGCCACTCGGCATAATCAAGTAATATTTGCAAATCTCTTACAAACCAATATTCAAAGCCATCTTGTTCATTAACGGCCTTTTCAAACGTTCTATTAAGTTTTACTATGGTTTGTCTTTCCATTAAGCATATTTTTCAATTTCAAAATAAATACAAAAAATTTTGTATATGAATTGAAGTAAACATAAACAGAAGTTTGAGCTGTTTTTTAAATAGACAAAAGAAACGCCTCTCATTTCTGAAAGGCGTTTTGCCGTGTACCATGTACGGGAATCGAACCCGTTATTCCTCCGTGAAAGGGAGGCGTCTTAACCGGTTGACCAACACGGCGTTTCTTTCTTTCGGATTGCAAATATATACATCTACGATTTTATAACCAAATTTTTAATAAATTACAAAGCAAAATATTTATTAAAGGTTTACTTCGGCATGCATTTCTGGTATTTCAATATTAGCAAACCCTTTATCGGCTAGCTTTTTCATAAAATCTTGCTGCACCTCGTACTCTCCATGTACCAAAAAAACTTTTTTAACCTTGCTAGCATCTTGGCAAGCCAAAAAATGTAGTAAGTCATTGTAATCACCATGCGCACTCATACTTCTTATTTGCCCTACCGCAGCATTTACCTCATGCCATTTACCAAAAATACGCACTTCCTTATCCCCATTTTTCAATCTACCACCAAGGCTATGTGCTTCACAATATCCAGTAAGTAAAATTGCATTTTTACTACATTCTACATTGTTGCTTATATGGTGTTTTACCCTGCCTGCTTCCGCCATACCACTGCTGCTTATTATTACACAAGGCTCTCTTCTATAATTTAATTGTTTTGATTCATCTTGCGTTTTTAAAAAATGTAACCCTTCAAAATCAAATGGATTTTTATCACTTTTCATCACCGCTTGTATGCTTTCATTAAAATATTCTGAATGGTTTTTTATAACTTCCGTAGCTTCCATACTTAGGGGGCTATCTACAAAATAATCTACGGCAGGCAATTTATTTTTTAAACTTAGTTGGTTTAAAGAATACAAAATTTCTTGGGTACGACCCACACTAAAAGCTGGCATTATTAATTTTCCTTTTTTCTCAATACAGGTTTTTTGTATCCAATCAAGCAAAATATCATTTGTAGGAGCAAATTCTTCATGAAGCGTATTGCCATACGTACTCTCTATCAAAATATAATCTGCTTGCTCAAAAAGTGCAGGCGCACGCAATATCATATCCTTATACCTACCCACATCTCCACTAAAAGTTATACAAGTTTTTTTACCATTTTCGGTTATGCGCAGGTGTATAGCAGCACTGCCTATTATATGCCCCGCCTCAGTAAAAGAAAATTCAATATTATTATCTATTACAAACCATGTATCATACTCTACGGTTTCAAAACGCTCAGCCGCTGTCATTGCATCTAAAGTATTGTAAAGCGGGGTTACAAACGGTAATTTTTGTAAAGCCAAACGCTTGTTAGTCATACGAGCATCACCTTCCTGTATGCCAGCACTATCCTCCATTAATATACTGGCAAGGTCTTTGGTTGCAGGCGTAGTATATATTTTTCCTTTATAACCATCCTTTACAAGTTTTGGCAGCAGCCCACAATGGTCTATGTGCGCATGAGAAAGTATTACATAATTAATATCTCTAGGGTCAAACCCAAAACTTTCATTTAATTTATCACTTTTATCACCCATTCCCTGAAAAAGCCCACAATCCAACAACAACTTTTTACCATTATCCAATGTAATAAGGTGTTTACTTCCCGTTACCGTTCTAGCCGCACCATGAAACGCAATTTTCATAATAATTATTTTATTGTTTAAAGGTAGGTAAGAGAAAATGAAGTGTGAAATTTTTTCTGTTTTTTAAAATATGAGGAGCATGGTCTTTGGTAATTACATTAAGCATTTGTAAACCTGCTGTCTGTAGTAGTGGCGTTGATATTTATATTAAACTTAAAAGTTTTTGTTTACGCCAGCTACTACTGCCCATCAGGGCTATGCGCAACATTAGTAATGCTATTGGGCTTTTATTACGAAATAAAATGGAGCGGATGATTAAAAAAACTACAATTTCAACATACTATTTAATCAATTAAAAAAAGCCATCAATTTTTTTAGTTGGTTAGTCTGTGTTAATACTTGCAGTAAAATTTTTAGTAAAGCAAAACACAATAATTTCCTAACCTAAATATTTACCAAATCTTTAGATAAAAATGAAATTA
>JAYUJS010000758.1:0-1569 GCA_043765095.1 Ferruginibacter sp. | reverse complement strand
TTCCCATCATTGCAGATATGTTATCTATCATTTCTATTTTGAGTTATATGTTTTGGGCAAATTGGCAACTCACATTGGTTTGTTTAATTCCATTTCCGTTTTTAATTATTGCAACTTATTATTTTAAAGAAAGTGTAAACAAATCTTTTATTAAAGTGCGTAATGCGGTAGCTGCGCTAAATGCTTTTGTGCAAGAAAATATAACAGGCATGGGCATTGTACAAGCATTTGCTGCAGAAGAAAGAGAGCAAGAAAAATTTAAAATAATCAATAAAGATCATAGAGATGCACACATAAAAAGTATTTTTGCTTACTCCGTTTTCTTTCCATTGGTAGAGTTGGTATCGGCAGTATCTATCGGTTTGCTTGTATGGTGGGGTGGTATGCAAGCTGGTTTTTCTTCTGATAAAGCTTCTAATGTTGGCGGTGTAATCACTTCCTTTATTTTGTGTTTAAATTTATTGTTTCGCCCACTAAGGGTAATAGCTGATAAATTTAATGTATTGCAAATGGGCGTAATTGCAAGTGAAAGAGTATTTGCTATTTTAGATAATGAAGATATAGCAGAAAGAAGTGGAGCATTAGCACCAACAAACATGATGGGCAATTTATCTTTTGAGAAAGTATGGTTTGCATACATAGAAGGAAGATATGTATTAAAAAATATAAATTTTGAAATACAAGCTGGCGAAACCCTTGCCATTGTTGGGCATACGGGCAGTGGCAAAACATCTATTATTAGTTTAATAAACAGATTGTACCATGTACAAAAAGGCGCTATAAAAATAGATACAGAAAATATTGAAGACTACGATTTAGATTATCTGCGAAGCAAAATTGGTATTGTATTGCAAGATGTATTTTTATTTAGCGGTAGCGTAATGGATAATGTAACACTACGCAATACCAATATAAAAAGAGAGGAAGTAATAGCCGCCTCAAAACTAATTGGCTTACACGATTTTATTGAAAGGCTACCAGATGGCTATGATTATAATGTGATGGAACGTGGCGCTACACTATCGCTTGGGCAGCGGCAGTTACTTTCTTTTGTTCGTGCATTGCTCTACAATCCAGCTATACTTATTTTAGATGAAGCTACCTCTTCTGTAGATAGCGAAAGCGAGGCACTGATACAACATGCCATCGATAAATTAATTGCTGGGCGCACTTCTATTGTAATTGCACATAGGCTGAGCACCATTCGCAAGGCAAATAAAATATTGGTGTTAGATGCTGGGGAAGTAAAAGAAATGGGAACCCATGCAGAGTTGATGGCTAAGCAAGGATATTATTATCAATTGCACAAAATGCAGTTTGAAAAGCAAGAAGAAGTTATTTAAGTATCTTTAACATTCCCTAAAATTAATTTTACAAAATGGACAACAACGACATCTTAAAAAAACTACGTGTAGCACTTTCGCTAAAAAATGATGACATAATCGAAATATTATCGCTTGTAGATTTTCATATTACAAAAGGGGCTTTAGGTGATTTTTTTCGCAGCCAAGACCATGAAGGCTATGTAGAAGCCCAAGACCAAGTATTGCGCAATTTTTTAAACGGGTT
>JAYUJS010000757.1:0-1569 GCA_043765095.1 Ferruginibacter sp. | reverse complement strand
ATCCAGCAGCAGGAATATTTATAAAAGGAATAACCAGAGGTTTACCGATAAATTTATTAAGTGAAGAAATACTAAACGAGCTCTACAAGCAGTACAGTATTCAGTTGCATGTGGATAGTAGTAAAAAAATAATGTTGGGTTTATTGATCTATCAAGGTTTATTGGTAAGTGAATTAATGCGAATAAAAAGCCATCATATAAAACTACAGGATGGTAAAATATTTATACAAGGAACAAATCGAACCAATGAAAGGTTATTGGATTTACAGGCGGTACAAATAACAATGTTACAAGAATACTTAAAGTTCAAAAGCCCCTCCTTCGGAGGGGTTGGGGAGGCTGCGGCCATATTTACGAAGCAGATAAAAAACAATCCTGTAAGTGAGTTGAATATTAAAAACCGGGTACAGTATATGTTTGAGCAGCTACGACAATTAAACCCTGCGGTTATCAATACCATTCAAATACGCAGCAGCGTCATAACTTTATGGTTACAAAAAAATAATTTACGACAGGTTCAATATATGGCAGGGCATAAATATGTGAGCAGTACCGAACGTTATCAAACCAATAATTTAGATGATTTACAAAATGAACTGCAGCAGCATCACCCAATGAAATAAGGGCAAGAGAATTGGAGATCACAAATTGTGACCTCCAATTTTTAAACTTTATATTTACAAAATCAAAGTAATAATTATGGCAAAGAAGGAATTACAGGCATTAGTAATAGAGCAAAAAATTTTGAACCGTATTTATGTTATACGAAATGAAAAAATAATGTTAGACCGAGACCTGGCACAACTGTATGGAATAGAAACCAGAGTATTAAAACAAGCCGTTAAAAGAAATATAGACCGGTTCCCTAAAGATTTTATGTTTGCAATGACAGTCAACGAGTTTAAAAAATGGAGAGAAAATACAGCATTAAATGCAGCGGATAAGCAAGGATTACGTTATGCACCGTTTTGTTTTACAGAGCAAGGCGTTACGATGTTGTCCTGTATTTTAAATAGTAAAACAGCGATTGAAGTGAATTTACGAGTAGTAAGGGTTTTTGTAAAAATGAGAGAATATGCACTAACTCACAAAGAAATATTATTGCAACTTGCTAAGCTTGAAAAAGAAGTGAAGGGCAATAGCAAAGACATTGAGAATATTTTTATGGTGCTGAAAGAGCTTTTAGAAAAGCAAGCCAAACCATTACCAAGAAAACGAATAGGTTTTAAGCCAGATAATTTATAATCCACCCACAAGCACGGCTAAGGCTTGACCCACACACATAAGCCACAGCACACAAGCCTTATGCGGTGTTGCAGGCAGTTTTTTTGTCATGGTTTTTGTAGCCACACACTTGCAGCACATTTATTTTTTTAGAAAAGACAGAAAAAAAATAAAAGAGCTGCACCCACCGCACAGAACAAAAACCCACGCCAAAAAAACTGTCTGAAGCTAAATAACATAATGTGAGTTATAGTATTTTTTAGCCCTGCTCATGCCCTTTGGGACATGCTCTGAAAAAAATCCTATAACAACATTATATTAAATAGCCAACACCGCATTGCAATA
>JAYUJS010000756.1:0-1571 GCA_043765095.1 Ferruginibacter sp. | reverse complement strand
TCCAATACAATGCACCACTACACATAAGGCATGGCTCAAGCGTTACATATAAAGTAGCATCTGGCACATATTTACTGCCAAGTGCATTGTATGCACTGGTTAGGCTTAGTATTTCTGCATGAGCAGTGCTATCGTTTAGTAGCTCAACTTGGTTGTGGCTGCGAGCTATTATTTTATTGTTTAAAACCAAAATTGCACCAACAGGCACTTCATCTTTTTCAAAAGCTTTTTCTGCTTCTTGTATGGCAAGGCGCATATATTGTTCGTCGGTCATAATAGTTTGTGTAACTTTATTACAAATTTAGAATAATATAAATGGAGAAACTGGAAAAAATGCGGGCATATTTTGAAAGTGGCGCAACACAATCTTACGAATTTAGAAAAGCCCAATTGCAAAAATTAAAGGCTGCTGTGGTGGCGCACGAGCAGGAAATATTTGATGCAATTTATAAAGACTTACGAAAAAGTAAAGAGGAATGTTACATTACTGAAAACGGATTTTTTCTTACAGAATTGAGCCTTGCTATAAATAAATTAAATAGTTGGATGAAGCAGGAAAGTGTAAGAACTAATCTGCTAAATTTTCCATCGAAAAGTTTTATTGTAAATGAACCGCTTGGGGTGGTTTTAATTATAAGCCCATGGAATTATCCATTTAATTTATTGTTGACACCACTCGTGGGTGCAATAGCAGCGGGCAATTGTGTGGTAATGAAACCGAGTGAACTTGCTCCTGCTACCGAAGCGGTGATGAAGAAAATTATAGAAAGCACTTTTGATAAAAATTATATTTTGTATGTGGTAGGTGATGGTGCAACAGTAGTGCCTGAGCTAATGAACAATTTTATTTTTGACCATGTAATGTATACTGGTAGCACTGCTGTAGGAAAAATAATTTACGAACTAGCTGCAAAAAATTTAGTACCAGTAACGCTTGAGCTTGGGGGAAAAAGCCCCTGCATTGTAGAAGCTGATGCAGATATAAAAGTTGCGGCAAAAAGAATAGCTATGGCAAAGTTTAGCAATGCTGGACAAACTTGTGTGGCACCAGATTATGTACTTGTGCAGGAAGCCGTAAAAGAAAAATTGGTAAACGAAATAAAAAAAGCAATTGTACAATTTTTTGGTGCAGATACACAAAAAACGGAAGCATTTGGTAGAATAATAAATGAACGACAATTTGCTAGATTAGAAAAATATTTAAGTAATGGAAAAATATTAGTGGGGGGTAAAACGGATAAAGCAGATTTGTATATTGAACCAACATTGCTTGAAATAAATAATATAAATGATGCTGTTATGCAGGCAGAAATATTTGGACCTATATTGCCAATTATCACTTTTAAAGAAATGGCTGAAGCCGTTGCTATTATTAAGCTACATAAAAACCCATTGGCTTTTTATATATTTACATCATCAAGCGAAAATGAAAAAAAATGGCTGAAGGCAATACCAGCTGGTGGTGGTTGTGTTAATAATGTTACGATGCATTTGTCTAACCATCACTTACCTTTTGGTGGCAGAGGTGCAAGTGGCACAGGCAGCTACCATGGCAAGTTTAGTTTTGATAC
>JAYUJS010000755.1:0-1572 GCA_043765095.1 Ferruginibacter sp. | reverse complement strand
TGGATGTCGGGGTAGCTCAGCTGGTTAGAGCATCGGATTCATAACCCGAAGGTCGGCAGTTCAAGTCTGCTTCCCGATACAAAGCCCATTTCTTTTATAGATTTGGGTTTTTTATTTTTGTAAATGTAGGTGATTAATGAAATTTTATCTGACACTTTGGCTTATTGGCAGTTAAAGCCTTCTCCCCAATAAAACGCTCTTTACTTTTTGAAGATTTTGTTTTAAAATTAATATAAAAAAAAGCGACAGTTTATAACTATCGCTTTTGGATATAATTTATGAAAATTAGTTTGCTGTTGGACAGCGATATCTGCTTAAATTGAATGAAATACCCATTTCTGCAATAACATATTGATCTTTTTGTTTGCTAAATCCTCTTTGTGCTCCCTCTACAAAATTATTAGATTTTCCGTTTATCTCATAACTACGGTCAGATAATAATTGTACATCAGACCTTCCAAATGGGCCAGGTGCAAACTTAGAATTGTCAACAAATGTTGTACTTACATCATCCAAATAATCAGTAAATGTAAATCTATGCGCTACTTCAAAAAATATATTCATTCTCTCTGTTAAATTATATTTTAAACCAACTCCAAATGGAATTATTAAAGCAGTTGTTGCATAAGGTGTTCTACCTTGAAAACCTATTGTTTGCCCCTCTGTACCTAATTCTCTCAGCATTATTTTTTGTCCATTATAATATGCATAAGGGTCAAAATTGAATACGCCAACACCAAGCGTTACATAAGGTGTAAAATTATGTGTAGGGTCTTCTGGTATAAATTTAAAAAAGTTAAAATCGCCTTGTATTGCAACTTCATAAATATTAGTATTAAAACTGAGGTTTCTAAGGCGTTGATATTCATTTTTACTATAAATATCACTGTAACCAAGTTGAGCAAAATGCCCTGAGATTCTTGCACTAATATAGTTGCTAAATTGTTTACGAAAAAATATACCAACTGCAGGTTTAGGTCTATTAAATGCGGCTCTAGTATTTAAATCTCCAAAATAATGCGCAGCACCAATGCTCACACCAAATTCTCCTGTATGTACAGTTTCAAAATACATTTGCGCATTTGCTGAGGTGGATGTTAAAATTATAGCAGCAACTAGGTTAAAAAATATTTTATTCACTATGATAATTTAAAATGTTATTATAAGTAATAGTTTCTAACGACTTTACTAAAGATTAATTGTGTGCAAAGTAAAGAAATGTTTCTATTTAAAACCAAACAAATGATTATTAAACACCGTTTTTAAAAACGTAACAAAAAAAATGACAGTTCAGTTGTACTATGTTAAATCCTAAATTAATAAAAATTTTTGGTATTTGGGTTTTAACTGCCAGTTAAATAGCTACGATGCAGATATAACCACTAAAAGTGTATAACGATACTTTTAATTTACTTTTTCTATTCTAAGTCCTACACTCATAATATGTAATAGTGGATTATTCCTCATTATTTGCTTTATCCCAAAATTATAAACACTTCTTTTAAGCGGTATTTGAGCTATCAATTTTCTCACTTCCCATATATCATCCATTCCCACACCTTCCCAGCCTTG
>JAYUJS010000754.1:0-1576 GCA_043765095.1 Ferruginibacter sp. | reverse complement strand
GGGTTAATTTTGATACTTTAACGGCAGGTTTATCCGGTAAATTTGATTTTTATAGCAATTGGTTGCAAGATCCAATAAATTCTAATATCCTTTATGCTTGTGGTAACAAAAATCTGTTTAAATCCACAAATAAAGGAACAGACTGGGCAGCAATAGGCAATTTATCAGGTTATGCAGGTACTGTAAAAGATATTGCAATACCTTCTTCTAATAACTCAGCTGTATATGTTATAAAATCAAACAGAGTTTTAAAGTCAACCGATGGAGCATCAAGCTTTGTAGATATTACTGGAAATTTACCAACTGCAAACGCTAGTCTAACTAGCATAGCCGTATCAAATGTAAATGATTCCATTATTTGGGTTACATTTTCGGGGTATTCAGCAGGAGAAAAACTTTTTAAATCTACCAATGCTGGTACCACTTGGACAAATGTTTCTGCTGGTCTACCAAATATCCCAATAAACAAAGTTTTATCTATAAACAATAGCATATCGGATGCAATTTATTTAGCTGCTGACATTGGCGTTTATTATATGAGTAACATTACAGCTTTACAACCTTTTAATAATGCATTACCAAATGTTGCAGTAAGAGACCTAGAAATTCAATATGCTTCTGGTAAGTTGATAGCCGCTACTTATGGACGAGGAATTTGGCAGACGGATACTTTTTCTGTTGCTCCACTACCCGTTGAATTTATTTCTTTTGAAGGGCAAAATATTAACGAAAAAAATGTACTCACATGGAAAGTTCAAGAATCAAATGTAATTAGCTATAGTGTTGAGAAAAGTACTACTGGTTACAATTTTAATACTATTGGTACTTTATTAAGTGTAGGTGATGGCAGTAATACATACAATTTTACTGACGGTGGAATATTAAATGAAACAAACTATTACAGAATTAAACAACAGGATATTAATGGAAGAATTACATTATCATCCATTTTAAAATTGACTAATTTTAAACAGAATTTAATTACTGTTTATCCAAATCCAGTAAAAGATTTTGCAGCTGTGAGCGGGGCAAAAATAGGTGATAAAGCAATACTTACTGACGTAGGAGGCAAACAACTTTTGCAAATGAATATTATATCTTCTGCTTTCACTATTAATTTAAGTAATTACAGCAAAGGAATTTATATACTAAAATTTGATAATGGAAAAGTTTTTAAATTGATAAAAGAATAATTTTTTATAATTATTTACTTTTTTTAGTACTTTAGAATTAATAGTTTTAATTGCAAACACCAAAAAAGGCTATATCATAAAACGGTATAGCCTTTTTCAATATTTTAGTAGTTCGCCTTACAACCCTCCTCCCATATCTACCACAGCACTTTTTTTAAATGCTAGTAATAGGATCTATTTCTAAGCCTTTGTAGCACAATGCTTGACCTTTATCTTTTTTACTTCTTTAGATTTCAATAGAACTAATTTAAAATTATTTTTTCAAAAACTAATTTCTAATGAAACGAAACCGTTGCAAAGCCATTTTGTCATAACATATTGACAGTCAATATATTGAAATATATTCCGTATATTTGAATATGGAAAAGAACACCCAGCAACTC
>JAYUJS010000753.1:0-1577 GCA_043765095.1 Ferruginibacter sp. | reverse complement strand
GCATCTACACTTGATGTAGTAAACTGGAATATAGAGTGGTTTGGTAGTACAACACTAGGCCCAACAAATAAAAATTTGCAAGAACAAAATATAAAAACAGTTTTGCAAAATGTAGGTGCTGATATATATGCATTAGAAGAAGTAGTAAGTGAATCTCGTTTAGCAAACATTGTAAGCCAAATGCCAGGGTATTCTTACGTGTTATCTAACTATGGTTCTTATACAAATCCAAATCAAGCAGGCGCTGGGCCATTGGCTGATGCACAAAAATTAGGCATGTTGTATAAAACTGCTTTATTTCCAGGTGGTGTAACTACACAAGCATTATTGTCTGCTGGTATTAATACTGCTGCTGATGTAACCAACCCTGCATACAACTGGTACGCAAGTGGTCGTTTTCCTTTTATGGTTACAGGCACTACTACGCTTAACGGTGTTACAAAAACATTGCGTTTTGTTATTGTACATGCTAAAGCAAATACATCTCCTACCATTACATCTTACAATAGAAGAAAAGCTGGAAATGATTCTTTGCGCAAACATCTAAATACTTTTTACCCTAACGATAATATTATTTTCTTGGGAGATTTTAATGATGATTTAGATTCTACTATTACTGCGGGTATTGCACCAAAATTTTCTTCATATAAACAATTTGTAGATGATGCAGCTAGTTTTTATTCACCAACTTTAGCATTAAGTCTTGCAGGAAAAAAATCTACCGTAAGCTATAACGATGTGATAGACCATGTAATGGTATCTAACGAAATGAAATGTCATTACATGGCAGGTACAGCTGCTGTACTTACTGATGTAGCAGCTACCATTGCTAATTATGGAAATACAACTACTGACCATTATCCAGTTTATACAAGGTATTTATTTCAAGCAATTAATACCGCTTCTATAAGTTACTCAGCATCTCCATATTGCCAAAATGTAGGAAATGTAAATGTTAGCTTTACTGGTACAACAGGGGGTGTGTATTCATCTACCAGCGGGTTAAGTATTAACAGTACAACAGGAGCAATAAATACTGTAACAAGTACACCTGGCACTTACACAGTTACATATGAGCTTGCGGCATCAGGCGCTTGTAATCCATTGTTTACAACTACTGCCATTATAACAATTACCACTTCAGCTAGTGCAACTATTGCCTATACAGGTTCTCCATATTGCAGCAATGTAGCATCAGCTAATGTTACAAGAACAGGTACAGCTGGTGGCACATATTCATCTACCTCAGGGTTAGTTATAAATCTTACAACAGGAGATGTAAATATTGCTACAAGCACGGCAGGTACTTATACGGTTTCTTACACTGTTACAGCCGCAGGTGGTTGTGCGGCTTTCACTACTATTGCTAACATTACCATTACTACTGCACCTACTGCAACAATTAATTACGGCATTGCTCCATATTGCAGCAATAGTGGTATAGCCAATGTTACAAGGATAGGAAATGCTTTTGGTTTTTATTCATCTACTGCAGGGCTTACTATAAATGCCTCAACTGGTGCGGTTACATTGGCTACATCTACCGCAGGTACATATACAGTTACATACACATTAGC
>JAYUJS010000752.1:0-4247 GCA_043765095.1 Ferruginibacter sp. | reverse complement strand
GCTAGGTGGCACAATTCGCAAAGCACCGTAGAGTCTACACCACCGCTTACTGCTAATAGTAATTTATCTTTAGTTGTAAAAAGATTATACTTATTTATATGAGAAATAAAATTTTGTAAAAGAGTCATACATATTTATTTTGTAATGTCCAATAAGTTAATAATGTATTTGTGCTAAGCAACTGACATTTTTAACATAAAGGTTTAGAGTAGTTGAGCTTCGCTCATTTTTTACAATTGCAGATTAAATGAAAATTTAAGTTGTGGTTTACTACCAAACTAAACGCTTTTGTGAAAGTTTCTTCAACAATATAAAATTTAAAATTAACGTACTAAAAACTCAATCCAGGTCTATCTCTCCTTGAGTTTACTTGCCCTACACCAATTAATTGGTCTACACGGTCAGTAAAACTTTTATAATAAACTAAAATAGTATAATTATTTTCAGTTTCCCAATAATTACCTTCTAATGGGTTCGTTTTATCCAAGCCTTTTTCACCAACTAACGAGTATGTATAGGAGTAATAACCTTGCTTCATAAATGTAGAAACTTCATATAAACCTGTACTATCGTTATAATGCATTTTATATTTTTCATCCAATTCGTAGTTAGTAAATTGTCCAGCTAAATAAACTTCTTTTTTGCTGTATGGTTTTCCTTCTGGTGGTACCAAAGTAAATTTTACTGTAGCATAATCTGCTTGCCATGCAGGGTTTATGTTTTCAAATGTTCTAATACTAAAGCTGCCATTGTAGTCAGGAAAATAAACATATCGCTGCTCACTTCTATCCAAATCAGTAGCCATATACATATTGGTAAATAATTTTCCATAATCGGCGTGGTCTACCCTGTCACTTTGTATTCTAAAACTTTGCAAGTCGCACCAGCGCCACTCTTTTCCTGCTGCAAATTGTGCTATATTTTCGTTACTATAATCCAATACAGTTCCACGTACAAATGTTGGTACAATATCTCTTTGTGCAATATCCCACCTATTGTTTTGCAGTACTACAACCTTTATTTGTTGTGCTGCACTAAAAGCATTCAGGTCTCCTGTAGTTACTGTAAAGCGTACTTTTTGATGTGTATTAAAATTTAATGCACCGAGCAGTTGGTTTACACTTGCATTTACAGATGCTTTAGCTTCTACAACCAATAGCCTTTTAGTAAAAACTAAATTTGCAGTATCGCCATCAGTATATATTTTCAATATATAATTTCCCGATTTTGTTGGCACACTGTTTTGCTCTGGCAACACGGCTTGGTAATGTGTATAGCGTTTTAAGCTTATAGATGAATATCGATAAGTATTTATTCTATTTTGCGTAAAGCCTTTCATATAATCAAATGCAGTTACATTTTGCACGGGCTTCCAATTATAATCGCACAATACATACATGTAATAATAATTTTTATAATCAGCGTCTAGGTCATCAAACTGCAATTGAAATCTTGTACCGCCAGTTAAATTATAAATAGGTATTTTAGATTGATTACCAAATTCAAAGAATTGTGCAGTTGCAATGTTTGATTTATAAACCTTTTCCGGGTCTTGAGCATTGCAAAACATATTGGCAAATAGACATATCACCCAAAAAGAAATTTTAAAAAAATGTTTCAAACTCATTTAAATTTTTATTAATTATTTTTGAAGATACAACAAAAATATATCCATTTTGAACGTTTCGTTCTTTATTGCAAAAAGATTAGCATCTGTTAAACAAAAAACCTTTAGCAGATTTATAATAGGATTGGCCACAAGTGCTACTACGCTTAGTGTTGCCATAATGATAGTAGCGCTAAGTTTTGTAAATGGGTTTCAAAATGTTATAAGTACAAAGGTGTTTAATTTTTGGGGTCATGTACGTGTACAAAAAAGCATAAATGATAGAGGTGCTAACGCAGAAGAGTTTCCTATAACACAAAACGATACCGTAGAAAATTATTTAAAAAGCTTACCAAATATTGCTTTTGTAGACAAATATGCTTCAAAATCTGCTATTTTAAAATACAATGTTGGCATAGAAAGTGTACTTATGAAGGGAGTTGATAAAAATTATCATTTTGAACGTTTACAACAATTTTTAATAAAAGGAAAATGGATAAGTTTTAAAGATAGTAGTTACAGTAACCAAATAAATATTAGTCATTATACTGCTTCACAATTAAAATTAAGTATAGGTGATAGTTTAATTGTATTCTTTTTTCAGCCAGATGGTAGCAAAAGAACACGTAAACTAAACATTGCTGGTATTTATAAAACAGGTATAGAAGATTATGACAAAAATTTTGCTTTATGCGATATTAATCTTTTAAGAAAATTAAATGCGTGGCAAGCTAACCAAATTGGAGGATATGAAATTTTATTAAAAGATTATAAAAAATTAGAACTAGCCGCAATAGATATTAATGAAAATATACCAGACAATTGGTTTAGCAAAAGTATAAAAGAAGTACAGCCACAAATATTTGATTGGCTCAATTTGCAAGGTCAACTAAAATATATTCTGATTGGGATAATGATTATAATAGCAGTCGTAAACCTTATTACTTGCTTAATTATACTGGCACTAGAGCGTACAAGTATGACGGGTATTTTAAAAGCAACTGGAGCTACGGATTGGAATATTCAAAAAATATTTTTATACAATACAACTGTTGTAGCAATTATTGGTATTATAGCAGGCAATATTTTGGGGTTAGCTATCTGTTATATGCAACAACAAACTGGTTTTATAAAATTAAACGAAGAGTCGTACTATATGAGCATAGCGCAAGCAGATGTAGATTGGTTGCAAGTTTTGGCTATAGATATACTTACTCTTACAATTTGTTTTGCTACTTTAATTATTCCTACTTATTTGGTAAAAAAAGTAAACCCTGTAAAAGCTATTACATTTAGGTAAGGAAAGCACGAAATATTAAATTAGATTATTGTGCTTACTGCCAACGAAAAGGGCTTGTAGCAGGTGGGCAATTGAAATTATGTTGCCGGAACTTTCTCCTATATAAATTTTTGTTGTTCAATTATATAAAAAAATTCAGTTGATTTCCTTCAAGCTAAAGTACAAAAGAGTTATTGATATATAATCACTTACGTAAGCCCAACTTGCCACAAACGGATGTTGGCAGAAGAGCATTTCGCCCAATTATGGTTTTAATATCATAAGTTTTATTTTTTGCGAAATTGAGTCGGCGTAGAATACAGGCCCATAAATATGTGGATGCTTGATTTCGTAAAATTCTTTCGGTTCATTTGCGTTATCAAACAATTTCTTTCCCAAAGAAATTGAAATTACTTTATCCTCGTTACTATGAATTATCAAGACAGGTTTGTGAAAGTCCTTAATTGAAGTTTTACCACTATATATTTCTTTTACTAACATTTTTCCAAAAATACCTCCTATACTTTTTGCTGCGTCTTTGTGAGAGGAAAAGCCACCTTCAATAACCAGTCCATCAATATCATTCTTTCGCTGTTGTGCAACAACTGCTGCTAAATGTCCGCCAAGTGATTGTCCATAAAGAATAATTTTCGTGTTCTTTACATCCTGTCTATTTTTTAGATAGCCAAGTGCTGAAAGTCCATCAGTAAGAACATTTTCTCTTGTAGCTTTTCCTTCAGAAAATCCAAAACCACTGTAATCAAACATAAAAATTTGAAATCCATTTTTCACTAATGGGGTGATTGCTTGATATTGGCTAACCAAAGCACCTGCATTACCGTGAAAATGTAGTAGTGTTATTTTTGAAGTTTGATTTTTAGGTTTTATAAACCAACCATTGAGATTATTTCCATTTTGACTTTTAAAAATCACACTTTCAACTGTGTAACTAATGTCTATTGTGTCTTTTTTACTGTTTAAAAATGTAGGCTGGTGTTTTTCTCCTGTAAAACTTACCACTGTTGTATCAGTTTCAGTTTTTAAAGTAACTAATTTAGCCAAAGCAGGTATTTTTGTAGGTTGTAAAAACATTTTATTCATACTGCATGAAGTAAAAAGTGTGAGCATTAAGAGGGTAAAATACTTTGTCATTTTTATTATGTTTTATTTTTGTTAGATTTTAATTTAAATTCGTTATTTCCCTCAATCTAAATATCCTTGATGATATTGATAAAGTCTTCGAGTTTATATGCTCCGTCAACAGTTCGTCTTTCATAAACCATAAAGTAACGATAATTGTTTCCTGCTTTACCAGCCCAAAGTCCGCCAAGTCTTATTTTAGGTTCAGCATCTAAATGGTCG
>JAYUJS010000751.1:0-4251 GCA_043765095.1 Ferruginibacter sp. | reverse complement strand
GATTCTTTGGAACGACCAGCTTTTTTAGACTCCTTAAAAGTTTTGCACCAAACACCCATGAGCAATGCAGTAGTTTTAATAAATGCAAAGCAAGCAGTATATGGATTAACAGCTGCCGATTTTCTTAACATGAGTTTTATGGCAACTGATAAAGCTACAGCAAATGCTAAGCAGGCGGTAAATGCTAAGCAAGCCGTAAACGGAATTATAATTGATACCACAATATTTGTTCCATTGGATCCTGCATCTATTTACGATTATCAAAATGATTCTGCCAATGCAACACTGCGTAATGCAAAGCAAGCAGTAAATGCAAAACAAGCTGTGAATGCTAAAGCCGCTGTAAATGCAAAGCAAGCGGTAAATGGTTTGGCTACAGTAAATGCAAAACAAATGGTGAATTCTAAACAAGCCGTAAATGCAAAGCAAGCCGTAAATAGCAACAGCTTTAATAATGAAACCAACGAGAATGTAGTGTTGATTGTAGATTCGTTAGATGTTTATACGAACCCTACAGATTCACTCTCTGGATTCCAATCAATAAATATGGTTTCAGGATATACAGTTGGTACTTGGTTAATTGCACCAGGCGTATTGATATCTGAAAATTTTGACATCACATATGCTCTAGGAAATCTTACCATCATACCAGATACATTATTGGTAAAAGCAAAAGATACTATTGCTGGTTGTAATGGTGAGCAACCATTGTACAGAAGTATAAAAACAATTTATCAATATGAAGATGCTGATAGTAATGTTGTAGCAAGCGGTCCAACTTATACTGTCCGAAATAATTTTAATACAAACATGGGTACGGGCAATCTTGCATCAGGTATTTATCAAATTATACCTTCTGCATTGGTACAACAAGATGCAGTACCAAATTATTATCCTGTTTATCAAAGCGGAATATTAACTGTGCCAGCTCTTACACCTGCACCAAATGTAACGGTAATAAATAATTGTGTAAGTTCCATACTTTCTACCACAGCTACCGGTACTTTATTGTGGAGTAATGGAGTAACTACTTCTTCTATTGCTGTAAGCACAGCAGGAAATTTTACCCTAACTAATACGGTAAATGGATGCACAAGTTCGGTGGCAACAGTAACTGCCACTCCAAAGTTATTGCCAGCTACACCAATAGCTAGCGTTACTCAACCTAGTTGTACTGTAGGCTCAGGTACAATTACAGTTACATCACCCAAAACAGGATTAACATTTAGCATAACAGGTTCTGGTTATACAAATACTAATGGAATATTTGCAGCAGTGCCATCTGGCACTTACAACTTAACTGCTAGAAATGCAGCTGGCTGTGTGTCTCTAATAAGAACTGTTGTGGTAAATGCTGCAACCAACTGTTCTTCTATTGGCAATTTTGTTTTTAGAGATAATAATGCAAACGGTATTCAAAACTCAAATGAGCTTGGTATTGCAGGGGTAACGGTTCGTTTATTAAATAGTGCAAATGTAATTTTAGCAACAACTATTACGGATAATAATGGAGCGTATAGTTTCAATAATTTAGTACCAGCTATGTACAATGTTTCATTTACAACTCCGACAGGTTTTAGTCCTACGCTTAGTAATATCGGTACAGACGATACAAAAGATAGTGACCCAATAAATGGTATCGTAACTGGAATTATCTTAACTCAAAGTCAGACAAATAATAAAATTGATGCAGGATTTATTCCATCAATAATGGTACTGGGTAATAGGGTATGGTACGATGAAGATAATAATGGAATAAACAATAGTTGTGAAGATGGAATGAGAAACATAGCAATGAAATTGTACAGAGATAATGACAATAATAATGTGGCTGATGATGCGGCAATAGCAACAGCAATAACGGATGCCAATGGTTATTATTCATTCACTAACCTTGCCCCAGGTAATTATATTGCAGGTGCTGTTTTGCCCGCCGGTTATGTGAGTAGTAATGTAAATGGAAATGATCCTGATAATAATGTAAACAATGACGACAATGGCTCGGTGCAAGTTGGAAATGAAATAAGAGGATTGGCCATTACATTAATATTTGCTGGCGAGCCAGAAGGTACAAACAACAATACCAATAACTCTTACGATTTTGGATTGTTGCCCGATTGTAATTGTATAAACACAACTGGTAATTTATTAACCAATGGTAATTTTGAAAATGGGACAACTGGCTGGACAGCAATTAATGGTACTGTATCAACAGGCATAGGTTATATAGCATGTGGAAACAAGAATGGTTTTAATAATTCTTTCAATAAAAATTCAACTGTTTATCAAGATGTAAATATTGCTGCAGGCACTTCATTAACCTTTAGTGGATTTGCTGGTACACACACACAAGGTGTATCATGCAATCCAAAACTAAGTTTGATTTTCCGCAATGCAGCAGGTACCGTGTTGGGCCAAACAGATGCAGCAGTTACACAAAATGTGGATATAAACTTCGGACAATTGGCTTATTATAGCATTACTGCTACTGCACCAGCAGGTACTACTAAAGCAAGGGTACAAAGTTTTATTTCTTGTGATTATGTTAAGATGGATGCATTTTGCCTAAGGGTAAATACTACTGGGCTTAGAAATAATCAATTTACAACAGCAACAACCGATGAATATGTTAGCAATGGGGACGCTACAACTATTGTAAAAATAAATGAAAAAGAATCGGATGAATCAATTTTTGATGTAATTATTACACCAAATCCATTTGTAGATTTCTTTGATATTTCTACCAAGGCAAAAGAAAATATTTCGCCAGTAGAAATGAGGGTGATGAATACAAATGGTAAAACAATGTATGTACAAAAAGCAGCGGTTAATAACAAACAAAAAATAAATACCACAAACTGGGCAAGTGGAATTTATTTGGTGGAAGTGATACAAGGAAGAGAAAGGAAAGTGATTAAGCTGGTGAAGTTGTAGTAGTTTATGTATTCTTTACCACATAGTCACATAGTCACATAGTTTTTGTATGATTTCTGTTGTTTTCCTATGTGCCTATGTTCCTATGTGTTTAGATTAACTCATATATTTTCTAAAACCTGAAGTGATTTTATAAAAATTAAAATAATGAAAAAAATAAAGCTGCGAATTATTTTAATAAATATTATTTTTTTATGCTTTTTAAATACTTCTGTTTTTGCCAACGAAGTGGATAGCTTAAAAAAAATATTATTAACTCGCATTAGTGATAGCGCAAGAGTTGATGTTTTGAATGTACTAACCAAAAGTTTTTTTAATAGCAATCCTGATACTTCTATCATCATTGCTAATTCAGCAAAATTACTTGCGGAGCAAAATAATTACAAAGCAGGACTAGCATTGGCTTTTAAAAACATAGGTAAAGGATATTATTTGCAAGGAAAATATAAGGAAGCGGTAATAAATTGGCAGCAAGCCATTGAAGTGTATTCACTTTTAAATGATAAAAAAGGTGTTGCCAATATGTTGAGCAACCAAGGTGCTGTTTATTACGCACAAGGTGATGATGCAAAAGCACTGGAGCTTCATTTGCAATCGCTAAAAATGTCTGAAGCACTTAATGATACTTTACGCATACTTACATCACTCACAAATATTGGTGGAGTATATTCAAATAAGCAGGTGACCTGGAAAAAAGCACTTGATTATTTCCTACGTTCTTACAATTTAAGCCTTGCTATAAAAGATGATTATTCAATTGGTACTTGCGCAGTAAACTTAGGTGAATTGTATTACAATTTAAAAGATGATGCAAAGGCTTTGATGTATTTACGTCAATCTGAAAAAGCATATAAGGGTACAGAAGATTTGCCTTATACACTTAATTGTATTGGAAGAATTTTTTTAAGAGAAAAAAACTTTGATAAGGCAATACAAATACACACAGAGGCATACCAAATTTCTAAAAAGCTGGATACAAAATTAGACCAAACACAATCGCTTGTGGCACTGGCACAGGCTTACAAGGCAAGTGGTAATATTGCTTCCGCTATTAAAACTTTTCAGCAAGCTGTAACAATAGCCATACCGTTAAATGCCATTGTAGAAATGAAAGATGCATACCAAGGCCTGTCAGAATCTTATTCGTTGGAATCTGATTATACCAATGCATTTAAATATCAAAACCTGTTACTAGCAGTAAAGGATTCTATTTACAATATCAATACAGATAAAAAATTAGGAACACTACAATTTGGTTTTGATCTGGAAAAGAAAGAAGGAGAAATTAGTTTATTAAATAAGAATAAAGAAATACAA
>JAYUJS010000750.1:0-1580 GCA_043765095.1 Ferruginibacter sp. | reverse complement strand
CATCGCCGGGTAGCATGCCATTAAAAGGTAAAATACTTCTGCCTCCATTTTCATTGCACACTTCCACCCATGTTCTTATGCTTTCTTTTTCATCTTCTTTTAAAATACCATTACCAAATTTTGCATGGTCGGTGCAAGCAAGCTCATTTACGTTTGCCATCATTACATCATCACTTATAATGTAATGGCTCAAAAAATTTACATTGTCTATACAAATATTATCGCCAAGGTCACAACTTATAATAGTGCTGTTGTAAATGCCCACCGCCATTCTGAAATTATGAAACTCTCTATAAAAAGGTTGCAACACCCCTAGGCGAACCAAGCCATAAAACTTACAATTTTTTATAAGCCCTGCGGTAAAGTTTTCAGATACTTGTACATTGTTCCAATTGTCTGATGTGTTTCGATTAAGTATGAGTGTATCTAATTCTAATGCAGTAAGTGCACGGTATTGTTTACCGTTGTTTTGCATATCTCTAATATGATACTCGGTTTGTCCTACGGGAATATATTTAGGGTCTATAAAGTTATAGCCGAGTTCCTCTACGGAGTGTGTTTTTATGATGTTCATGAGAAAAAGCCCCCTCTATCTCCCCCGAAGCTGGAAGAAACGCACTAGATTGTGCTATAGATGAGTGTAGTATTTTTATGTTATAAATATGGTTGCTGTACAAAAAATAAAAAGCAATTTTTTGATAGTTTAAAGTTACTTAAAAAACCGCACTCTCTAATTTCTTCTGCAAAAGAGGAGCAGACAAGTCATAAGAACCACACTTCGACACTATAAAACTATTCGCACTTTCAAGAACTTCCATGTCCCCCCTCGGGGGATTTAGAGGCTATCGAATGCATAATAAAAGATGAATAATGGTATGCCGATGAAGTGAGTGACACAACGATATTGCCCATAGCTGTGTTTTAGCTTGGGCAAAAAAGCAAGGCTTTTTTGCCCGAAAAATAACCACACCTCCGCCTCTCTTCCGCAAAAAAGCGAAACAGGCAAACAAGAAGCCACACTCCGATACTTTAAAATACTTTTCAATTTCTCAGCATTCTAAAGTCCCCCTTCGGGGGATTTAGGAGGCTTTACTCCACCGTCACACTCTTTGCTAAATTTCTCGGTTTATCTACATCAATACCTTTTGCAACGCCTGTAAAATAAGAAAGTAATTGCAATGGTATTACGCTGATGATTGGTGCTATCAATTCATCGGCGATTGGTATTACAATGCAGTCGTTGCTGAGGGTTGGGCTTATGTCGTCCCCTTCGGTAATGATGGAAATTATTTTCCCTTTTCGTGCTTTTATTTCTTGCATGTTGCTTACAATTTTTTCGTGATACGAATCTTTTGTAGCAATAAAAACCACTGGTAAATTTTCATCTACCAATGCAATAGGACCATGCTTCATTTCTGCCGCAGGGTAACCTTCTGCATGTATATAAGAAATTTCTTTTAGTTTCAATGCACCTTCTAATGCAATAGGGAAATTATATCCACGACCTAAAAATAAAAAGTCGTGTGCATCTTTATATTTTAATGCTATAGTTTTTATTTCTTCTGCATTTTTAAGAATAG
>JAYUJS010000749.1:0-1582 GCA_043765095.1 Ferruginibacter sp. | reverse complement strand
GTGCAGCAGCAGCTATGCGAAAAAATGGATTTACAAATGTGATTGAGCTAAAAGGTGGTATGAATGCTTGGAAAACTAGCAATAAAATTGTAATTGGTAAAAGTAACGCAAAACAAATGACGGTAGAGGAATATAATAAAGCAATTGCTAATAAAGTTGTATTAGTAGACTTTGGTGCTACTTGGTGTGCACCCTGCAGATTAATGCAACCAATATTAGCTTCCTTACAAAAAAAATATTCTAATAAATTTAGCTTGCTAAAAGTAGATGCCGGTAACGATGAGGTACTTATAAAATTGAATAATGTAACTGCCTTACCTGTTTTTATTATTTACAAAAATGGAAAACAAGTATGGAGAAGAGAAGGTGTTGTAACTGAAGAAGAATTATCAAATATCATAAAAAAGCAATAACATTATTTATATTATTTCTTATTTTTTACCAGCCATAATGCTAATTTGTAAAATGCTTAAGCTTTTTTTGCAGAGTTATAATTTAGTGTATTAGCTATTTCTATTCCATTTGTAAAGTTTGGTGTAATAGCATTTATAAATTATAAAAAGTCCCATCAAGAATGTTTAAAGAAAGAGGCTTTCATAAAATAAATTTTTAAGCTCTTTACCAAATGACTGAAATTTTCTATTAATTGGGGTGTCAAGCTGAGTTTGTCGAAGCTGGTCTAATTTAAATGCACCTACTTTATACTAACCTAGGCTGACATCCTTTTTCTCGATTATTGAACTGAATAAAATTTACAATTAGTATAATTTGGTTTGTCCTTTAAAATTACAATAATAATTATTGTCTATTTTTTATAAACGTAACAGT
Source organism: Ferruginibacter sp. (assembly GCA_043765095.1). GTDB lineage: Bacteria > Bacteroidota > Bacteroidia > Chitinophagales > Chitinophagaceae > Ferruginibacter. The sequence continues at coordinate 754 of JAYUJS010000749.1, read as the reverse complement.
TAAAATAAGTTTTAGTCGTTACTTAAAGATGTTTAATTCTTCATTATATACAGGGCTTTGTATGCCCAAAAAGTTTAACGTGCTATGAAAAACATGGCTTTGGGAAAGTACTTTATTAGGTTTTAATTGTTTACTACTGTCAGACATCCAAACAATAAACGGTATATCATATTGCTCTTTAGGGGCAATACTTAATGGTACACCATGCATATAAAGATTTTTTTCGCCAAGTGATTCTCCATGATCGGATACAAATAACATCGCACTTTCAAATTCCTTGTTTCTTTTTAAACAATCAATTACTTTAGATAAAAAATAATCTGTATAAACAATTGTATTATCGTAGGCATTTATCAATTCTTCTTGAGAACAATTTCCTAGTTCAACACTTTTACAAACTGGCTTAAAAACTTCAAAAGATGGGGGGTATTTTAAATTGTAGCTTGGCCCATGGCTTATGCTAGTATGCAATACAATTAGTAATTTATTTTTTTTGCTATCTCGTATTTGTTTCTCTAAACCTGCTAAAAGTATCTCGTCATATTCACATCCCAAGCCTTCGCAATTTGGCAAAAGATTTTCTCTAGTTTGATAGTTTAAGATATGAATTGGTGGCTCTCCCCAATTATTAGAACGCCACACAACTTCTACATTGTTTCTATATAAATAGTTTGGCAATATTTCATAAAGCTCACCTGTATTTGCATGCTCTAAAATACACTTAACCCCAGCTGTGGTATAAGTGGCACAAGAG
>JAYUJS010000748.1:0-1583 GCA_043765095.1 Ferruginibacter sp. | reverse complement strand
TGCTGAACAATAATTATTTACTAATTATAGCAGGATTAAATAATTTTGATTACAAAAATGTAATATTAGAAACAGCCCTAAAATATAAAGTAAATGATAGAATTATATTTACTGGTGCAATTAGTGAAAATGAAAAAGTATGGTATTATAAAAATTGTTTAGCATTTTTTTTTCCCTCAATTGCTGAAGGATTTGGACTTCCCGTTATTGAAGCAATGCATTTTGGCAAACCAGTATTTTTATCAAAACATACAAGTTTACCAGAAATAGGAGGGAAAATGGCTTATTATTTTGACAATTTTGAACCTAGCGTAATGGTACAGAATTTTGCTAACGGTATGCATCATTATAACACCTATTTACCTAGTACAAAAATAAAAAAATGGGCAAATAATTTTACCTATGAAAATACAGCGAAAGCGTATTCCGAATTATATAAAAAATTAATTTTATAAATTAATTACACATTTTAAATTACATGAGCCAACCACTTATTTCAATTTGTATAACTACGTACAATAGAACTGATTTATTAATACGTTTATTAGACTCAATAAAAACACAAACGTTTTTAGATTATGAAATTATAATGAATGATAACAGCACCAATAATGAAGTGGAGCTATTGGTAAAATCTTATCAAAGTAAAATTGCAATAAATTACGAAAAAAATTGCCCCACAGTAACTGCAGCAGAAAATTGTAATAAAGTAATGCATCGATCAAATGGGAAATGGATAAAATTAATGCATGATGATGATTGGTTTTCAAGTTCAAACGCACTAAATAAATTTGCCTTAATTGCTAAACAAACAGAAAAGAATTTCATATTTTCTGGTAGTTATCAAGTGCAATTAAACACAGGAAAATCTACTCTAAAGCTGTTTACTAACAAAGAAAAAAAAATCCCAGCCAGCTGATTGCAATCACAATTTAGTTGTGTCTTCCAGGGGAGGTTGTCATACTCTTTGTCATTATCTTGGTGACTTTTAATATGCTCTGGTTTCACCACCAGTTTATGTTTAACCATTATCCCCTTAGCCACTTGTAGGAGGTCATATTCTGGACGTAGAGTGCCACCAGAACCTTGATGATGCCATGTTTGAATGCGGCTGATCAGGGCCATATTATCAATGAGGGCGCCGACACAACATTGGGCTGAGATTGGCTCACCAGCTGTGGAGAGAACTGCATCAAGTGCAAGCATCCCACCCACGAAGCCACCCACTTCAGCCCGGAGTGATGTGAGAAGTTGCCCACCCCCAGGTACAGGACCATGTCCATATGCCCGGATTTTGGTCTGTGCACCATAAAGTATCCAGGCATGTGTAGCCCCATTGTTACACACTGAGCCATCACTGGCTATAAATAGTGTCTGGTTGTGTAACTCTGCCACCAGTTCTGAGGTATTTGGGGGGAAGTAGCAATGCCCAAGTGCAGCATGGAGATCTTTTGGAAGATTTTTCAAATATCCTGATATTGAGAGTGGAGTTGGCAAACAGGATGATGGAGTGCCTGTCTGTGGATGAATATATCTATGAGAGTGTAGAGGTCTTGCTGTGAGCTCTATGAATTGTGGTGTCC
>JAYUJS010000747.1:0-1583 GCA_043765095.1 Ferruginibacter sp. | reverse complement strand
TAATTATATATTTTCATAAAAAATCAATTAATTTTTTGTTAATAATATTTTAACGTATTTTGGGCGTCTAAATAATAACATATCATTATGATTTCATCAAATACAAAAAACATTGATACAAGTAAGGAATTGATTGCTACTAATTATGGAGCACTAGGAACATTGATTACTGTATTTTTCTTTTGGGGTTTTATTGCTGCTGGCAACAGTGTATTTATACCTTTTTGTAAAAACTATTTTCACCTAGACCAATTTCAAAGTCAATTGGTAGATTTTGCATTTTACTTAGCATACTATGTAGGAGCATTGCTACTTTTTATGTACGGAACTTTAGCTGGTAAAGATTTAATTGGTAGTTGGGGTTTTAAAAAAAGTATAGTTTATGGTTTACTTTTTTCAGCTATTGGAGCAGCAATAATGATATTAGCTGTTTACGGTAAAACATTCCCTGGCATGCTTATGGGATTATTTATAGTTGCGCTAGGTTTTTCTTTACAACAAACAGCTGCTCAACCTTTTTCTATAAGCCTTGGCGACCCATCTACAGGAAATACAAGAGTAAACCTAGGTGGAGCAATAAATTCATTAGGAACTACTATTGGTCCTTTAGTAGTAGCTATTGCACTTTTCGGTTCCGCAGCAAGTGTATGTGATGATGAAATAAATAAACTTCCTCTAATAAAAGTTATATTATTGTATACATGCGTTGGAATACTTTTTATAGGTGCTGCTGCATTATTTTCATTTTCAAAAAAAGTACCAGCTGGTACATCAGAGGATAAGCCCGAAAAAGCAAACAAAGCATTGCGTAGTTTATTAATATTAACTGGGCTTTTAATTATGGCTTTTGTTCCGGTATTTTCTAGTTACAGTGGTGATAATATTGTAAAAGTAGAAACAATTAAAAAAACTTATGAATCACAAAGCAAAGAAATAGCTGGATTAGAATGTTCATTAACTGGTAAAACAAAGGCTGAAAAAGATGCGGTATACTTTCAAGTAGAAACCATAAAAAGTACATATAAAAGCCAATCTGATGAAATAGGTACAATAATGAAACCTGTTGAAAAAAGCAGATTGATGTGGTTGTTACTAGCATTAGCACTTGTAGCTATTGGATTGCCAATTTTAAATTCTATTGCTAATAAACAAAAAGAAGGATGGGGTGCAATGCAATATCCGCAATTAGTATTAGGTATGTTAGCCATTTTTGTATATGTAGGCGTAGAGGTAGCAATAGGAAGCAATCTTGGGGAACTTTTAAAACAAAAAGATTTTGGAGGATACCGCTCTTCGGAAATTGCACCATTTATTGCTATGTATTGGGGAAGTTTAATGATAGGAAGGTGGACAGGCTCTGTAGCAGCATTTGACTTTAAAACTAGTACAAAAAATATTTTAAAAGTAATAGCTCCTTTTGTAGCATTTGGATTAGTAATAGGATTTACAGCACTTGCAAAGCATGATGTAACACCTTTATACTGGTATATATTATGCGTAGCAATACAAATGTTAGCAGCATATTTAAGTAATGATAACCCAATAAAAACTTTATTGTTTTTTGGAGTTATGGGAATAGTAGC
>JAYUJS010000746.1:0-1587 GCA_043765095.1 Ferruginibacter sp. | reverse complement strand
TCAATAAGCTATCTTCAGCTTTTTTTAAATCGGGTTGTTGTGCGTAAGATTCTAACGAACAAATAATAAGAAATAGGAAAAGTATTTTTTTCATTTATTTAAAATCTTATGTCATTCTTCAAATTAATGATGTGCCCACCCCACCACAAACTCAGGGTAAATACCAATAGCAATAATAAGTATAGCAGTTATTACTAACACTAATTTAAAAGTAGGTGTAATCTCATTTTCGTCTATTACATTTTCAGTAGGGTCTTTAAAATACATGGCTTGTATAACACGAAAATAATAATAAGCACTTATTGCAGCAAACAAAACAGCTACCACTACCATCCAAAATTTGTGGTCATTTTCTATTGCACCCATTAGCATAAAAAACTTACTTTGAAAACCTGCTGTAAGCGGAATACCTGTAAGTGATAATAAAAATACTGTAGTACAAAAAGCAAGCAATGGATTTGTTTTACCTAAACCGTTAAATCCTTCAATAGTATAATCTTTCATTTTTATAAGTACTGCAAAAATACCAATCGTAGCTAGGCAATAAGCAGCGGCGTATATTATTAAACCATCGTTTGCTTTTTCGTTTAAAGAAAAAACAGCAAACATCATAAAGCCTGCTTGTGCAATACTCGAGTATGCCAACATACGTTTTACACTCTGTTGAAAAACGGCTGTAACATTTCCAATTAATAATGTTGCTATGGTTATGAACACAATTAAATTTTGCCATTGCCCTTGTACTTTTCCAAAAGAATTTTGAAACAAACGTACAAATGCAAAAAAGCCTGCTACTTTTACAATCGTACTCATAAATGATGTAAAAACGGTTGGTGCGCCATCATACACATCGGGTGTCCAAAAATGAAATGGCGCTGCTGATACTTTAAACGATAATGCAATTACTAAAAACACCAACCCTACTGCAATCATTGGTGGCATTATACCATCGGCTAATTGTAAATTACCAATATAAAAAGAACCATTGGCATTGCCACCATAAATAAATGCAATACCCATCAATAATATTCCTGTAGAAAAAGCACCCATCAAAAAATATTTTAAAGACGCTTCGTTACTTTTTAAATTTCGTTTATCACTACCCGCCAATATGTATAAAGGAATGCTCATTATTTCTATTCCTAAAAACAACATTAATAAAGTATTAAAACTTGCTAAAATACTCACCCCACACAACACAAAAAATATCAGTGCAAAATATTCACCCACATGCTCCCCCACTTTTTCAATATCAGTTGCATTCAATAAAAAATAAATGATAGTGCATAAAAAAACAATAGCTAAAAATGCAAGACTATAACTGTCTACATGCAGCATTTCTTTTGTATCAATGTTTATTTGCAAAATTTTACTTGCATTAAAAACATTTAGCTCCAATGCATTTACAATAAATAAAATTATAGCACCTGCTATTGCAAGATATTTTGGCGTGGGTTTACTTTTAATAAACACACCCGAGAACATCATGATAATTCCCCAAATTGCCGTTATAATAATTGCGTTCATATTCTTTTTAGACTTGAGATTTTAGAAATTAAACACAAGACAAAACCTCGTGCATGAAAT
>JAYUJS010000745.1:0-1589 GCA_043765095.1 Ferruginibacter sp. | reverse complement strand
GGTTGCCCCACATCATTTCTGATACCCAACCTGTGTGGTAATTTCCATCAGGGCCTTTTATTGGACGACCTGGCAATGTTAATTTATCCCCCTTTGGGACGTTAAACATTACAGGGTTGTTATAACCATATTGATATGGGTTTATAAATGCAAATTTCTCCGCAAGCATATCCACCCCCGTAAACCTCCCTATCTGTGCATCGTACTTTCTGTAAAAAGTATTGCTGTAGTTTAGCTCGCCTTCGTCTTCGTACTCGTTGCCACCATTGTAGCCATAGCGGTTGGTCATTGAGCTAGCTGCACGGTAGCTAATGTTTGCCATTTTTAATTTGCTGGCACTACACCCCACCACACACCCATCCCTGCAAGGATAAACTAGTTTGCAGCGATGGCGGTATCACTGCGCTAGAGGGAGAACTATCTAATTCAATTTTGTCGGCTGGTCAAAGACACAGACCTTGGCTACATGTTTTATTTGTCGCCTAAGTATTATTGAAGTGCCAACGAATGGCTAAAAAAACTAATTTCCTTTAGGATAAGCTACAGGCAATAATGATTTGACATAAATAATCACTTCCACTTTTTCCCCTTTCTTTTTTACAAAAAGTTTTGCAGTATTTTTACTAATTTTCTTAAATCTGTAATCAGCTTTATAGTAGCCATCATTTTCCTTTCGAGTAGTTAAAATAATTCCATCCTTAGCAACATAAGCATTGTCTTTTTTATCGTATTTCGTTTGAGTAGGGTATCTAGTTCCTCTTCCATAAAAATCAATTTTTCCATTTCTCTCAATTATGTAATTTACTGGGTAGAGATATTTTACTGTATCCCTAACATACATTTTATTAACAAGAGTGGCAGGATACCACTGAATTTGAGCTAATAATTTATTAACAGTTAAACTAATAATTAATATTAGTGTTATTGACTTTATACGAGATTTCATATTTAAAAATTATTTTAAATTTATTTTAGAGGCCAAAACCAAATTCTCATATTTACTGCTCCATTATTAGAATAATCTTCTCCCCTTGCAGCTGTAACACCCTTATTCCATAAATCAATATGCCCTGTTCCTCCTGTATCATAGCTCCATTGAAAATAAACTATACCTGTCGAATTTGAATAACTGGCTATAAACTCTGCAGGAGTTAAAACCTTAATCATTTCAGTACCTGTCCACGCATTCTTTGAACCAGCAATCGGTGAACCAATTTGGCTTGTTATAAAGTTTGCCATATTAATTGCAGCAACACAATAGCCATCTGAACATATTTGTTTTGATGGTAAACCTGATAAACTTATCCCTGATTTCATGAGGCAATCAGACATTCGTATTGCACATTGATTTGGATAACGCTCTTCCCCTCTATTTAATTCTTTACATGGATGAGCATGATTTGGGTTACCATCGCCATCTAAACCTCCTGGGTCTTTTGGGAAATTATTCCATAAAGTAGAAAATGAAGGAAAAACATAATTCAACGCCTTCCATTCTTTATGGCTAAGTTCAATATTATTTTCATATGTTAATGCAACAAATCCATCATTGCCCCTTATTTTAAAGCCATCATTAAAATTACGGCCTT
>JAYUJS010000744.1:0-12516 GCA_043765095.1 Ferruginibacter sp. | reverse complement strand
ATTCTTTTGCAATGGCAATTTGTACATCTTCCATTTTATTTTCTGGTACAAATATGCGTCTAATACCCGTACATTTTTGTCCAGCCTTTACAGTCATTTCTTTGCGTATTTCTTTTATAAAAATTTCCCACTCAGGCATAGTAGGTTCTACATCGCTGCCAAGCACAATACAGTTTAAAGAATCTGCTTCCATATTAAATGGAACACTTTCATGTAAAATAGTTGGATGGCTTTTTAATTTTACGCCAGTACTTGCAGAACCTGTAAACGTAACCACATCTTGACTTGTAACAAAATTGAGCATATTGCCAGCACCGCCACAAATGAGTTGTAGGGCGCCTTCTGGTAAAATACCTGATGCAATAATTTCTCTGAAAACTGCTTCTGTAAGATAAGAAGTAACCGTAGCAGGCTTTACAACAGCAGGCATACCTGCCAATAAATTACAGGCTATTTTTTCTAACATTCCCCATACTGGAAAATTGTACGCATTAATATGTACTGCTACACCTTCTTTTGGCACCAAAATATGATGCCCCATAAATGTATTTTCTTTACCAAGGTTTATTGCATCGCCATCTAAGCAAAAAGTTTCGTTGGGTAGTTTTCTGCGTAGGGTTGCATTGCTAAATAAATTGCCAATACCACCTTCTATATCTATCCAACTATCTACCCTTGTAGCACCGCTTTGGTAGCTGATTGCATAAAAAGTTTCTTTATGTTTTTGCAAGTGTAAAGCAAGCGCACGAAGCATTCTACCTCTTTCTTGAAATGTCATTTTGCGCAATGCAGGGTTACCAATTTCTCTTGCATATTTTAATATGCTTTCAAAATCTAATCCTTGCGAAGTGGCATGCGTAATGGTATGTCCATTTACGGCATTAAACAATTCTGTTCCATCTCCATCTCCTTCTATCCATTTTCCTGTAATGTAGTTTCCTAGTTTTTGCATATCCAAAAGTAGGGTACATTTTTGGATGTTTTACTTTATTATAAAACTAATTTACTATCACTTTCCACAATAAGTATTTAACAAATACTTATTGAAATATGTAATAAAGAAATTTATCGTAAACTTATTCTTTTATAAATTTGCAAACTATTTTATATATTTTATGAAACTATTATTTACCAAATTTTTTTATTCTTGTTTAGTTGTATTTATTCCTTTGTTTTTGCATGCACAAACTAAGTTTGCTGCAAGCATATCTCCAGTTAATGCTGCAAAAGATGAATACATTACAATAACACTTTCTGTAGAAAATGGAAATAATATTCAAAAAATATCTCAACCAGATTTTATAGATTTTAATTTAGTGAGTGGCCCTAATCAATCATCGTCTATGACGAATATAAATGGAATAGTTACGCAAACTATTTCACTTAGCTATATATTACAAGCAAAAAAAACTGGCAATTTTATAATAGCTGCATCTACTGCATTAGTAGACGGCAAATTGTATAAAAGTAACGCAGTAAAAATTTCAGTAAGTAATCAAAAATCTAATAACCCACAGCAGCAAACTAATACTTCTCCATTTGCAGCTACAGATTTTTTTGATGAGCCTGCTCCTCGAAAAATATACGACGATTATATTTTAAGAAATGGTGAAACAGTTCAAGATAAAGTAAGTAAAAATATGCAACTAAAAGCACTGGCTGATAAAACTATTTGTTATGTAGGTGAACCCATTATTGCAACTTATAAGCTTTATACAAGATTGCAGAGCGAAAGTATTTTATCTAAAAACCCAAGCTTTAATGGCTTTTCAGTTATTGATATTGTGGAAGGCATGAACTATCAATCTAACAATATACATGAAATGCTTAATGGGCGTGAGTATAACGTTTATGAAATACGCAAGGCTCAATTGTATCCATTAATAGCAGGGGATTTTACTTTAGAAACTGCTACGCTTGATAATAAACTTACTTTTATGCAAAATGATAATAATGCGTCTAATTATGGTAGTTCTATTAAGGAAACAGTAAGCCTTAGTAGTAAACCAGTAAGCATAAAAGTAAAGCCATTGCCAAGTGCAGGCAAGCCAGAAAATTTTAATGGTGCTGTGGGTAATTTTACCATTGAGGCATCTGTAGAAAAAAATAATTTGTCTACAGATGATATGGGCAAATTAATAATTACTATTGCTGGAAAAGGTAATATGCAATTACTTACCTCTCCTAAAATACAATGGGGTAAAAGCTTTGAGCCATTTGAAATAAAAGCAACTGACAATACAGATAATAAAACAATACCTGTAAGCGGCAGTAAAACTTTTGAAATACCATTTGTAATTACAGATACAGGTATTAATACAATACCAGCCATAGAGTTTAGTTATTTTAACCCCACAACAAGTGCTTATAAAACAGTTTCATCATCGGCTATTAATCTAAAAATAACAAAAAGTAATGGTAAAATTATAAGTGAAATTACAACTAAAAAAAAACAACAATCATCCTCTTTATTTAAAAATTTTTTTAAACATAGATGGATGATTATTTCACTAGTAGTCACTATCATTCTACTAAGTATGTTTTTTGGAATAAAAAAAGAAAAGAAAAAAGAAGATTTGGTTATAAAAAAACAACCAGCAGAAAAGCCAATTGTAGGTACAAAAAATAAATTAAATGAAACAGTATTTAGCAATAAAAATCATTTACAAAAAACAGAAAACTGTTTAATAAATGAAGATTGTAACGATTTTTATAATCACTTAAATATTGAATTAAAAAAATTTTTAGCGGCTAAGTTTTTAATAAATATAGAAATAATAAACAGCAAAACGATGACCCTTGAATTAGAAAATTCAAATTTGAATAATACTGTTATACTGGAGCTGTCAGAGTTAATGCAAGAAATAGAGCGGCAATTATATACACCGTTTGAAAGAACAGAAAAGATACGTTTTGTGTATGCGCAAGCTCAAACTATTATTCAGCTACTCAATAAAGTAAATATATAGCGGGTGCGTTTAAAATTGTCTCAAGGGTTTCTATACTTTTAAAAATACTTTCCTGCTTAAAAATTTGTCTACAAAGGATGTCAACTCTTTATTTTAGGTGAGCCAAATTTATGTGAAACTAATATAAATTTATTGTTCTGTAAATTTGTATCCTACGCCCCTTGCACTATGAAAGTAAACAGGGCTGCGGCTATCTTCTTCAAAGTATTTTCTAAAATTAAGAATAAAATTATCAATTGTTCTTGTAGTAGGGTATACATTGTACCCCCATACCGCCTGTAGTATTTTTTCTCTAGGTACTACTTCATTTTTATTTTCAATTAATAGTTTTAGCAGCATCAATTCTTTTTTTGTAAGTATAATTTTTTCCGCAGCTTTATTAGTTGCTTCCGATGCTTTAAAATCTATTTTGTTGTCACCAAAACTGTAAATATCAGCCATGGGAGTTTTACTAGCAATCTGCTCACTTTTGTTTATCAGTTTTTTTACCCTAAGTAATAACTCCTCCAAGTTAAAAGGCTTTGCCAAATAATCATCTGCACCTTTTTTTAAACCAAGCACTTTATCTTCACTACTAGCTTTTGCACTTAAAATTAATATTGGAACAGTTAAATTACTTAATCTAATTGTTTCACAAACGGCTATACCATCTATCTCTGGCAGCATTACATCTAAAATAATGAGGTCAAAATATTCTTGTTGCACTGATTTTAATGCAAGCGCACCATCTATGCTTGTGTTCACATCATAACCTTCCAATTCCAAATTTAGCTTTAACGTTTCAAGAAGATTTTCTTCATCCTCAACCAAAAGAATTGAAAATTTTTTGTGCATCATTATATATTTTTAAAGTTTTGTTTTTAGATTTATTACAAATATACTTCCTCCTTTGGGATTATTTTCTATTGCAATTTTACCGTCATGTGCCTCTACTATACGTTTTGTAAGATATAGCCCAAGTCCAGTACCCTTTGCTTTTTTTGTGGCTTCATTTCCTGTTCTATAAAATTTTTTAAAAACTTCTTGCTTTTCATTGTCAGCTACACCATTCCCTTCATCTACAATTTGTAAAGTTACTACAGCTTCTCCCTTTTCTAATATTACACCAATAGCATTGTCTTTTGGTGAATATTTTAGGGCATTTTCTATTAAATTATTAATGGCCATTTGCAATAAAAAAGTATCGCCAAGCACATTTAAATTACTTGTAATTTTAATATCTATTGTACGATAAGAGTACCTAGCAATAAAACCATTAACACATTCTCGTGTTAATTCAGAAAAATCCATATCTTCTTTATTAATTTTGTACCCCCCTGCATCTATTTGTGATGAAAGTAATAAATTATTACAAAGTGCATCAAGTCGGTCTGTTTCTTGCAAAGTATTGCAAAGGATTTTTTGATACTGGGCATCAGTAAGTTTATGCTTTTGTATAGTTTCTAAATTTAATTTTGTAATAGCTATTGGTGTTTTAAGCTCGTGCGTAATAGCCATTAAAAAACTTTGCTGATTGGCAGAAGAGCGTATTTCTTTTTTAAAGGAACGTATTACAAAAGTAGCTCCTGTTATAATTAAAATTAAAAATAAACCTCCTTCCCCTAAATATTGTGCAGTATTATTTTTTTTATCTTTAAATATTTGTGCTTGTTTTTTTTCAAAAAAAATATCTGTTTTATTTAATTCTGCCAGTCTAATACTTGTTATTTGGTTATTCTGCATGCTCAGTTCTATAAACCACCATAATAATGATGCTATTATATACGTTGCCAATATCCAATATACAACCAAGGCTCTTTTAATATTTTTTTTTGATAATGACATAGTTAATTTCTCTTATCTAACCCCCACGAAAGTTTGTTGCGAAGTGTTTGTAAAAAATTATTTTCATTAAGCCTTATTAAATTTATACCGAAACTTTCTTTTTTTACAGCTAGTTGTATTTCTTTTGATACTATTTCTTTTCTGCTATCTAGTGTACAAAGAAAGCCATCTGTACGCCCTTCTATTTCAAAAGAAACGATAGTGTTATCTGGAACAATTATTGGTCTAATATTTAAATTATGCGGTGCTACAGGTGTTATAACAAAGCTTGCGCTTTCTGGAAAAACTACAGGTCCATTGCAACTAAGCGAATAACCTGTAGAACCAGTTGGAGTTGCTACAATTAAACCATCTGCCCAGTAAGTATTTAAAAATTCGCCATTGAGATAAGTATGTATTTTTATCATAGGAGATGTATCTTTTTTATGCAGAGTAAATTCATTTAATGCATAAGGCGTTTCATCAAATAAATTTGTATTGGCATCTAAATGCAACAAGCTTCTTTTGTCCAACACGTATTTGCGCTGCACCAAAGCTTGCAGTGCTGCATGCAAATCTTCTTTACCAATGCTGGCTAAAAAGCCTAGCCTTCCATAGTTTATACCTAGTACAGGTATTCCGCTATCTTTTACCAACGTTACAGTATCTAGTAAAGTTCCATCGCCACCTAGGCTTATCATACAATCTATGGTAGGGTCTAAATCATTACCATTTGCAAAGGTTGAATACTTTACAGGCATTTGTATAGCAGAATAGAATTGGTTAAAAAAATCTTGAAAAATTACTGACTCTACTTTATGTTTATCTAGCTCTTCCAATAAGCTTTCAATATCTTTTAATTGGTCATTTTCTATTCCTCTACTATAAATTGCTATTTTCATATTTAGTATTTATCCCTAATTAATTTCCTCCGCCACCTTGTAAAAATAATCCATTTTCTCTTAATTGATTAAAACTGTATTCAATTTTAAAAACAAGGTCGTACAAAGAAAGTATATCTAAACCTATACCACCAGTGTACAAAAAACGATTATTAAGCTTTGTATTGTATTGTGCTGGTATATAGCTGTACCCAACATCTGTATATGCTTTTACAAAAAAAGTAAATGGAATATAAGGAAGCTCTTTTATTTTAAATGGCATAGGTATTTTAAAAGATAATACCTTTTTAGATAATGTATACTTACCATTAAAAGCAGCTACACCATCTATCACATAAAGCTCAAGCCCTCTGAGCTTAAAGCTGCTGTAGCCTAGTGCACGCTGATTTATATATGCTTGTTCAAAAGGTATTTTTAAAATACCCGAGGCTTTAATGTTACTAAAAAAATTGTGGGGGTGGCTAATATATTTTGCATAGCCGCCATACAAAGTAGTATTATTTATACCACCACTTAAGCCAAACCCTCGTTTGGAAATTCCATAGTTGTATTGTACTCCTTTTAATGGAAATGCATTTCTATCAGTATTAGAAAATCCTACTCCAATATTAAAATCAGGAATAAATTGTTTTACCTTTTCATTTCCAAAATAATTTAGATTGTATTTTTCATTTACCACACTATCATCTACAATAGTATAATTTAAACCTACCGATATACCTGTGGTTTTAAAAAAAGCATTTCGCCAATTATAAGCCGCTCCTACATAATAATTATTACGTACAAATCCATCATTTTTATATACCAAAGGTTTATTATTAGAACTAGTTTTGTAGCCTATTTCTCTATTTTGTGTAATACCTGCAGCTATGCTAAAACCCTTTGTGAGCTTACTATTGCTATATGGCGAACTATAACTAAAAGATAAATTTCTTGCATAACCGTTCAAAATTGTAATATCTAATTGGTCTCTTCTTCCACTAAAATTATAATGCTTAAAATTTAACCCATACACCACTCTATTAAAATCTGCATTAAATGTATTTATCCATTCTTTATAACTTCTGTCTGTAAGTGCAAACTGAGGTGCTGGGAAAATATACCATCGTTCTTTTACTTCTACATTTACTTGTATTGTACTATCGTTTAAAAAAGTCGAATCCATATTTACCTCTATAAACAAATTAGTGTTGTAAATCTGAGTACGTGCTTGTTTAAAATATTCTGCTAGTTTATTTCTTTGCAAAAAATCTCCTACTTTAAATTGAGTTTCTCTTAAAATTATATAACTCTTTGTATGCTTATTACCCATAATACTTATATTGGCAATTTTTACTAATGAGCTATCAATAAAAGTTTCTTTTAGAAAAAGGTTTTTTTTGGTGGTATCGGTTATTACTTGGGCTTGGGTAAATGAGGATACAATGGATATTGAAATAATAAAAAATAATAAACGTACAAGCAATATCATTGTTACAACTTTAATGTAGTTGGTAAATATATTAATTTACGCAATGCAGTTGTAAAAAATTATAAGATGAAGGGTAACGAGTTTTAAAAAATAAATCTTGAGATACTAAATTTCTAAATAATGTATTAAATGATTATAATTTGAACTTATTTCATTTTCAAATTTTTCGTTTCCGTATGAGTAAATAATATTATACTCGTATCGTTCAAATGTAGCAATAATGCTAGCAATTTCTCTTCTATTAATATGCAGGGTTACGGTAAGCATACCTGTAATATTATTTACAGTGGTGTTCAAATGTAATATGGTGCAATCATTGCTTTCTACAATTCTGCTTATTTCAGAAATGGCAAATTGTGAACGCATCATTTCCAATACTATTAGGCCACCAATTTCATCTGCACCAGAAAAATTACTAAGTGTTTTTAATAAATCAGTAGTAGTTATAACACCAGCAAATTCGTTATCGTTTACCACGGGTACTATTGTTGTATCAAATTGTATGCTATTGCTTACAGCGTTTAAAAAATGTACATTTCCAGCTACAGGCGCATTTAAAAAATTATCTTGTAAAACTTCAATAGGCAATTTTTCATCTTTGGCATCTAACAAATCATCTTCGCTTATAAGACCAAGAAAAGTATTATCAACCACTACAGGTAAGTGAGAAATACGATAATCAGTAATTAATTGCAAAGCCTTGCTCACACTATCATGTAATTGTAGTCTTGGTATATTTTTATTGATGAGTTCGATAGTGAGCATGGTAATTATTTATACAAAGTAAATATTATGCAAATGAAATTAATAGATTACTAACAATAAAGTTTTGTTAAGCTACAGTAGAACTTTTCACCTTTTCTAAAAACGTTGATAAAATATCATTAAATTCATGCGGTACTTCCATCATAGGGGCATGCCCACATTTGTCTATAAAATGAAGTTCACTATTAGGTATAAGTTTATGAAATTCTTCACCAACAAACGGCGGTGTTACATTATCATTATTACCCCAAATAAGGCAAGTAGGTTGTTTTATAGATTTTAATTCATCTCCAAGGTTATTTCTAATTGCACTTTTTGCAAGTGATATAATTTTTATAACTTTCATTCTATTGCTTGTAATTTCTAGCACTTCATCTACCAGCTCATCTGTAGCCATTGCTGGGTCATAAAAAGTAAAGGCAGTTTTGTTTCTAATATATTCCCTATCACCACGTTTAGGGTAAGTATCTCCCATGCCATTTTCAAACAAGCCAGAGCTACCAGTAAGTATTAGTGATTTTATTTTTTGAGGATGCTTTAAAATATGCACAAGCCCTACATGACCACCAAGAGAATTGCCTAATAAATGTATGCTATTATAATTTCTATGTTCAATAAATTTTTGTACAAATTTTTCTAAGCCCCCAACAGATGTATGCAACAAATCCATTTCTAATAACGGCAGCATAGGCACTACTACTTTGTAGTTTTTTCTAAAATGTTCTATTAATGAAGCAAAGTTACTTAAGGCACCAAACAAGCCATGCAATAACATTAAGGTTTCCCCTGTGCCTTCTTCTATATATGAAAATTTTCCGTCTTGTTTTATTTCGTAGCTCATTCGCTTAAAAATATAGTTCTGTGAGTTGCTAAAATACGTTGTTTACTTCAAAAACGGTGTATTCAACATTATATGTTACTATTTTTTTAATACTGTAAAATATAAATAGTAGTTTATAAATGTGTTTTAGTAGCGTATTTCCCAAAAAATTCTTCTAGTGCTACAAACATATTTTTAAACCAAGGAATAATAACCGCAAAGCCTTCAATAACTTTTGAGCCTAGTGGTTGTATATGCATATACACATAAGATGCTGCAATAGATTCTGCTTTAATAAAATGTAATTGTGCGGCATAAAATAAAAAAATACTATAAATAATACTGTACAATAAAGCGTACAACAAAATACCTGCAATTTTATTAGCCCAGCCTAGCATTGCTGTTTCAAATGTTTTTTGAATTATTTTACCAATTAGTCTTACTGCAAATGCAGCACATATAAACACTAATAAAAAAGAAAGTGCAGGCAGCCATTTATCAACCTTTGTATGCTCCTGAAGTACAGAAGCTACTGTAGTAGAAAGTTTAAGTGCAGCTGCTAAACCAACCACAAACCCTAATACAGAAAAAAATGCTACGATAAAACCCTTGTTATACCCTTTATAGCAAGCAAGTGCTATGAATACTAAAAAAATCAAATCAATCATTATGGCAGTATAATTTCATTAAAAAAAAGGAAATTGTAAATGTTGCATTAAAATTATAACAATAAAGATACTTTTTAGTTAAGCATATTAAACATATTCCAAATTACAAGAAGGTATAAAATTGGTAACCCTTTCAAAAAAATTATGTACTAAAATTTGCCTGTCATTACCCTAACAATGATTTTACTATATTACTTATAGTTTTTCCGTCAGCTTTTCCGGCTAATTGTTTACTGGCCATTCCTATAACTTTGCCTAAATCAGCAGCAGAGTTTGCACCAGTATCAGCAACAATTTTTTTAATAGTTTCTGTAATTTCCAATTCGCTCATTTGCGCTGGTAAAAAGCGTTCTATTACCGCCAGTTCTTCTTTCTCCTTTACAGCTAAATCTTCTCTACCTTGTTTTTCAAAAATATCCAAAGAGTCTTTTCTTTGCTTTACCATTTTTTGCAAAAATTTTAGCTCCGTGGCTTCATCTATCTTACCACCAGCACCAGGATCAGTTTTCGCTTTTATAATTTCTGCTTTTATAGCACGCAATGCACGTAGTGTTCCTTCATTTTTTGCTTTCATGGCGTCTTTCATTTCGCCCATTATTTTTTCTTCTAACATCTTGTATTTAGTATTGAGTACTTATTATTGAGACAGGAAAGTATTAAGTGTTGAGTACTTAGTACTAAAATTAGTCTAAAATAAAAGTACGGGTTAAAAAATTTAATTATTGAATAATTATTATTCAGGATAGTCTACTTTTAAATAAAGAACTATATTAAAAAATATTTTTACAATAATAACAAATTAATTGATTTGTAATTTCAAAAGATATGTAATAAAAATCATCTGCATCTTGTAGCCCAGTATTAATACTAAGTACTACATACTATTATTTTTCACTTGGCTTGCCCTAAATTTTTTTATAAAAGCATCTGAAAAATCTTTTATTTCATTTGCTTGCTCTACATTTTTAGTAGCACGAAGAAAAGTATCACTCATAGTAAACATCATTTGATAAAAAAATTCTCCCATTTCATCTACCATCATATCCTTTGTCCAAAGATCTATACGCATAGCAGTTTTATCTGCAGCATCCCAAAAAGCAATACACATGGCTTTTGCTTTTTGTGTCATTTCAGCACTGCTATCTGTAGCATTCCATTGTATACTTTCTGGCACTTTATCAGGGTCTAAAAGTATATCAATATTTATAGATGATTTATGCATTTAATTTATATTTTTTTTATTAGCGAAGGTAATTCCTTTTTATTTTAAAAAATAGCAGTATTAATTATTTACAGGTAAAATTTAGAGTTTTATACAATTTATTGAAAATAATTTTTAAATATAAATAGAATGTTTTTCTATTTTAAAAAAAATAAATTAATATTTTGAATATTAAATCTATGATTTTAAAAAAATAATAATGAAGATATAGTTCTTTATTCATCATCGTTTCAGAAGATATAATAAGTATATAAAAAAATTTAAAATTTTAGTTTTCATTTTTATTGCTTTTTTTTTCTTAAAATAAATTGCGATTATCCACAAACAAAAAAAAATTGTGTATAAAATAACCGTATACTTTTTTCTTTTAGTAAAAAATGTTTTTAATATTGTATTGGGAATTTACTATCCCTGTACTTACTAACCCATCAATATAAAAAAACCTGACTACATAAGTTGGGTTTTTTGTTGTAAAAAATTCATGCTATTTTATATTTTTTTTAGTAATATTTTTCTGCATTTTTTAATATTTTAATAAAAAGAAAAATTTAAAATAATTAGCTTTATAAATTTTAAAGAATATAATACACTAAACCTTTTTGCATAATATTGAGTTATCTTGCAAGCAAAAATTTATTATATGCTACGATCTATGACGGGCTTTGGAAGGGCAGAACAAACGGTAGGAGAAAAAACTTTTTTGGTGGAAGTAAAATCACTTAATGGCAAACAGTTTGAACTTCAGCTAAAATTACCTCCACTTTTTAAGCCATATGAATTTGAGATAAGAAATATTATACAAGAAAATTTAATAAGAGGTACTATAGACTGTTATGTAAATATAAAACAAAATGGTACTGCAAAACCAGTTGTTATAAATACAGATCTTATAAAGTCGTATTATTCTCAATTAAAAACATTGTCTGATGAGCTTGGTATAGATACAAATGCAGTATTAAGTTCATTGCTTAGGCTACCAGAAGTTGTAACCCCATCTACAGACATATTAAATGAAAATGATTTTGCAGCTTTTTCTGAAGTATTAATAACAGCTATTAAAGAATTAAATAACCATAGAGTAGAAGAAGGTAAATCTTTAGAAAAGGATTTACTATCACGAATTGCTAATATTAAAAAAGAAGAAGAAAATATTTTACAATTTATACCTGCAAGGCAGCAAAAAATAAGAGCCGAAATAAATACATTACTTGAAGAAAATGTGGGTAAAGAAAATATAGATAATAACAGAATGGAGCAAGAGCTTATTTACTATATGGAAAAAATAGATATACATGAAGAGCAAATAAGGCTAAGGCAGCATTGTGAATATTTTACAGAAATAATGAACAATAACGAAGATGGGAAAGGGAAAAAATTATCTTTTTTATTGCAAGAAATAGGTAGAGAAATAAATACAACTGGCAGCAAAGCATATGATGCTGCAATACAAAAAGCAGTAGTAAATATGAAAGATGAATTGGAAAAAGCAAAAGAACAAATATTAAATGTTTTGTAGGAATTTGCCTGTGGCATTCTTTTATTTGCTCGTGGCAAATTCTTTTTTAACTGCTTAAGGCAAGTTTATACAACCGGTTAAAAACGTTCATAATATTTAAAAAAATATAATAATATTTATTCTAAAACGCAAATGGTAAAAAAAAACTGGTATAAAAACTTTTTAATATTTTTCTCAGCAGCGTCTATTCTTTGCAGTTGTAAAAACATAGATTTATTTGAAAAAAATATAAATATCCCTAACCTCGGTTGGAAAAGTGATTTTGTAGTTGAAGGGGAATTTGATGTAAAAGATACAGCATCTCTGTACAATGTTTTTATAGTATTTAGACATACCGATGCTTACCAATACAACAATATTTGGCTAAATGTAAATTTGCA
>JAYUJS010000743.1:0-4289 GCA_043765095.1 Ferruginibacter sp. | reverse complement strand
CTTTTATACGTTTAGTAAAATCTACATTCCACAAAAGATTTTTTCCTGGTAGTAATCCATCAAGCAATAAAAAGCCAACTGTTGTATTTTTTGCTCCTTTATATGCCCTAAAATCAATATTGTTGTAAGTAAATTTTAAATTAATGCTGCTACCAGAAAGTATATTGTACTTTACCTCTGCAGTTATAGCATTGTTTATTGCTTTTTCTAAAGAATCAATTCTATTTTGTTTTAATGAAAAGGAATAACCTAATGTTGCCCTTAGATTTGATTTGTAGGTGTAACTCAAATTGGGCTCAAAAGCATTTATTAAAACATCATAATTTCTATTATCAAACTTTACTGCTTGTGTAGAAAGTACATTTTTTACTTGCTTAAAAATAACGGTAGAAACTAAATTTCTTTTTACACTAAACCTTACACGTGCAAGCAGTATACGCAAATTTCTACTTTCAAAACCATAAGCAAGCAATGATTTACTGGATGCTTTACTATGTGTAAACTCAAGCCCAAATTTTGAACTTGTACGGTTATAAAAATAAGTATTAGAAAAGAAAGAATTAAGTGTTAGCAAATTTGTATCCTCAAGGGTTTTATTAAAAGGATTAAATAAAAAGTTATTATTAGAAATATTCTTTTTAGCAATTTGCATAGCTGAACTAGTTGTGCTACGGTATAAAATTTTATTTAGCCCCATTTTACTTTTATTTATCAGTAAAGCTTTTGGGTTAAGGTCAATACTATAGTTAAACTGTAAATAATTTGCTTTTACATATTGGCTAGTGGGTGTAAAAATTCTTATGTATTTTTTTTGGTCTTGAAAAACTGCAAGCTCAAATTCATTTAACTCAGGTATTCCGTTGTTATTAAAATCTACCCAAGTATATTGCCCTTGCCCAGTTGGCACTTCTACGTAAGAAAACTCCCTTTTTTGTTCTTGCCCGCTACCAAGTTCATACAAAAAATTCCCATTTACTAATCCTTTAAATTCATTTACAAAATACTCTACTCTTCCCAAAATACTATTATCAGCTTTCTGCCTACTAATGCTGCTATCTACAATACTAAGTTTTCTAAAAGCACCTGTAAACCTAAATTTGTGCCTTTCATAGCTCATCATCTCAGCAAATAAATTATAATTATCGCTTCTATCAGCTACTTCTAAATTATTTTTTTTTGGTAATAAATCTTCTCTTATCATAAATGATGTTCCCCAATTATTTAACTTTTTTTGGTTAGTTCGTAAATAAATTTCATACACATTAAATCCAAAACTATTTCTATTTAAAGAGTCTGGTATTTTATCAAAAAGCTTATTATGCTCACCTAAAAAGTGGATACCAGTTTCTATTCCACGCATTTTAGAAAAAATTTTACTTACATCAATAGTTGGTCGTAAAAAAGTACCTCTTTGCAAAGTTGAAATAAAATTAGTAAAACTTATATTGGTATTTAGCGTGAAATTATTTTCGAAAAAATGCTGTACAATTTTTTGCCTTAAACCATTGTAACCATCTCCCCTATTGTAATTAGTTATTTCATATTGTATAATATTTTTACTTTTATCTGATATTTTTATGCCTGCATTAGTAATAATTTCAATGGCATTTTGCAAATTAAAAGGCAAACTCCAATCTCTTAAAAACTCTATATTTCTTAGTCTTTCTACTGCTTTAAAACGAGCTTGCACATATTCGAAACCAACATTAGTTTGCACACTTAATTTTTTCTTGAAAATATTTATTCTTGTACTATCTTTTTCAATTTGAATCTTTGCTGCAAAACCAGTATTATCTGTTTTGTCTTTTGAAGAAAAAAGATTTACATCATAGTTACTCATTGCCACTTCTGATTTTATTTTGGTGTTGGTACCAATACTGTACATTGACCCTACTGTAAATACCTGTAATTGCTTTGGGGTCACTAATAAAACAACTGGCTCCCAATCTCCTTTAGGCATTCCATTTTGAGGCTGTACCCATTGAAAAGCTTTGCCATTACTGGCGTTTTGCAATTGCAAATAATTCCCTTTTCCCAAGCCTACGTTAGAAAACGAAAGTGAATACAATTGTAAATTTGTATTATTAGACTGTACATACACTTCGTTATAAAAAAATCCTGCAATCAAAGAATCAATTTTTTTATATAAAATTTTGCCAACAGCAAAAGTATCAGGTACTGCATTTTTATAATATGCACTGCTTGTACTATCACCTATATCAGCTAAAAATTGTTTTTGTTTAGGGTCTAATATTTGGTCAATAGCAGCGTTTTTTGAATCACTGTTAGAAAAAGCTCCTATAAAAAATTGCAAATTTTTCTTTACCTTAATAATATCGTCAAGGTATAATTGTGTATTTAAAAAGTTTCTATCAGAATATTCAAATTCTATTTGTACCCGCAGGTCTTTTGTAATTAATCGCTTAGGAGTAAAAGTAATTTCAGCAGTATTATAATTTATTACATAGTCTGCATCTTCTCCCCTTTCCATATTTATACCATCAATAAAAACACGCTCTGTATTAGCCAGCACCACAAAATACAATTCATTATTTGCTCCTGCAAGTCTATATGGTCCTTGGTTACCTTCAAGTGTATTTAAAATATTTTTATTAAATTTCCCTTTGGCTATAGCACCACTTATTAGTAATGAGTTTGATATATGTTTCCCAATTTTATTTTCTGTCAACACAGATATTCCTTGTAATCTTTTATAAAAATTTAGGAAATAATTTTTATTTTCTCTGATATCAATATCACCAATACTTATTGCCCATTTTTTCTTTTTTGCCTGAAAAAAGATTCGGTCAAAATCCCTCAAATCTTGTGTATTGCCTTCTGGTTGAATGGGAATATTATTATCAGTTATAGCAGCAGATATTTCTATACTATCAGTTATAAAACCATTTAGCTGAAGGTTCAAAACACTATTCACAACAGCATCTTGGTTATTACCAAATGATATTGCTCTGCCAAAACTACCATCCGTTTTTAAAGTACCAAAGTTTAAAAACGGGTTTGTTTGTTTGGTAGAGTTAGTGACTATATAAGGGTTTTCAATAGAAAATCTATTTTTTATTAAGTCATAATCAAATCTTCGGGCTATTGCATTAAGCTTATTTGGGAAAACCCTGTAAGAAATATTTATACTATCAAAATTGGGTTTTTTCTTCCATTTAATAATTCCATTTACTTCATCTAATTCATAACTGGTGTTAGAAATACCTACTAAAAAAAAAGTATTAGGTGCAATGCTAAGTGTATCTATTTTTTGCAATGGAAACTCAACAGCAATCTTTTTTGTTTTAAAATTTGATAATGTTGGTGATAAAACTTGGGCTGTCACACCAAAATTTATACTCAATAAAATTATAGTAGCGTAAACATTTTGACAATAAATTAAAATTTTATTTTTTTTATAATTTATAAATTGTTCTATCAAAAATGTTGTAAGGGTGAGCTCTTCGAATCCGATACGCATAAAAAAACCCACCTTAAATATTTTCAGGCTGACAACTGTTTTTTTTGAGGATTGGTCTAAACTAAATTTGTAATTTGTATTATATCGTTTTTGCTTTTCTATATTTTAAAATTATATTGTAAAATACTTGTAATTATTGAATTAATTATAGGTAAATGGTTTTGTAAAAAAAATTGCTGGCGCAAAAACAAATCTTACATAAATAAAAATGGTCTAACGGAAAACCCATCAGACCAGTTTATATATTACTATAAAATCAATATTACATTTCTTCGGTTGCAAAACTAGCACCAATATACTCTTTATTCATACGAGCAATATTGGCTACAGAAATACCTTTTGGGCATTGTGCCTCACATGCATAAGTATTGGTGCAATTTCCAAATCCTTCTTTATCCATTTGTGCTACCATATTTAATGCACGACTTTCTCTTTCAGGCCCTCCCTGCGGCAATAAAGCCAATTGAGAAATTTTTGCACCTACAAATAGCATAGCACTACTGTTTATACATGTTGCTACGCATGCACCGCAGCCAATACATGCCGCAGCCATAAACGCATCATCTGCATTTTTCTTATCAATAGGAATCGCATTTGCATCTACTGCATTACCAGTATTTACGCTTATATAACCTCCTGCTTCTATAATTCTATCAAAAGCAGTTCTATCCACCATTAAATCTTTCACTACTGGAAAAGCCTTGCTACGCCAAGGTTCTACCACTATCGTATCACCATCCTTAAAAGCACGCATGTGCAATTGGCAAGTAGTATTTTGTTTCCAAGGCCCATGTGCTTCCCCATTTAT
>JAYUJS010000742.1:0-1597 GCA_043765095.1 Ferruginibacter sp. | reverse complement strand
AGTATTTTTGAATGTATGTTTTCATTTTTTATTCTTTAAATTTTTTGAGGTTACATTTTGTGACCCCAAATATTTTACGCTACTTTCTTTATCAATCTTTCCGCTTTTTTCTTTGCATAAGCTGCAGCTGCTTCTCTCACCCAAGCACCTTCTTCATGCGCTTTTTTTCTAGCATCCAATCTTTGTTTGTTGCATTGCCCATTTCCTTTTACAACATTCCAAAATTCATCCCAATTTATCTCCCCAAAATCATAATGTTTTCTGTCTTCGTTCCATGTCAACTTCTCATCTGGTAATGTCATGCCTAATACTTTTACTTGCTGCACTGCCATATCTATAAACTGCTGACGAATCTCATCGTTCGTTTTTCTTTTTATTTTCCACTTCATACTTTGGTCGTTATTAGTGCTTTCGCTATCCTTAGGGCCAAACATCATTAGCGCAGGCCACCACCAACGATTAATTGCATCTTGGCACATTGCTTTCTGCTCTGGCGTACCATTGCTAAGTACCATCAATGTTTCAAAACCTTGCCTTTGGTGAAAACTTTCTTCCTTACATATACGCACATTTGCACGAGCATAAGGCCCGTACGATGTTCTACAAAGCATTACTTGGTTTAGTATAGCTGCACCATCTACTAACCAACCTACAGCCCCCATATCTGCCCAAGCAAGCGTGGGATAATTAAATATAGAAGAGTATTTTGCTTTGCCACTATGTAAATCATCAATCATCTGTTCACGGCTGGTACCAAGGGTTTCAGCAGCAGCGTATAAGTATAAACCATGTCCTGCTTCGTCTTGCACTTTAGCAATCAATATTGCTTTTCTTTTTAATGATGGTGCACGACTTATCCAATTTCCTTCAGGCAACATTCCCACCACTTCGCTATGCGCATGTTGGCTTATTTGTCGCACATTGGTTTTACGATATGCGTCTGGCATCCAATCTTTCGGTTCTATTTTTATTTCTTTGTCTATCTTGTCTTGAAAGGCTTTTTCTAAATCGTGTAATTGCATGGTGCTAATTTTATAAAGTGTAAATATACAAAAAACTAACAACTGTTAGTAAAAAAATTAATTTTTGGTGGTTACAGATTTGTACGTTTTCACATTTGTACATTTTAATATTTGCATATCTGCACATAGGTTCATTATCACATTACAACATAGGCTCATTACTCAATGCTTCCCAATACTCCGCTGCCCTTCTTGTATGTGGGATTACAATAGTGCCGCCCACTATATTTGCTACAGCAAATACCTCATATAATTCTTCTGTAGAAACCTTTAATTCGTGTGCTTTGCCGACATGGTATTTTATGCAATCATCGCAACGCAGCACCATGCTTGCTACAAGCCCAAGTAGCTCTTTTGTTTTTACATCTAATGCGCCAGCACTGTAGGTATTTGTATCCAAATTCCATAATCTTTTTATTACCAAGTTTTCTTTGCTTAAAATAAGTTCGTTCATTCTTATTCTATAGTCGTTAAAATCTTTTACTATGTCTGTCATATTTATATTTTTTAATAAATAAAGATACATACTCTTTAATTTTAAGCCATATAGTATTTATATAAACTATTTAAATACA
>JAYUJS010000741.1:0-4294 GCA_043765095.1 Ferruginibacter sp. | reverse complement strand
GTATATAATTATTGTACTACTATTTATTTGCAACTGGGCAAAATAAGTTTAGAAAAAAATACGCTTTAATGTCTAAATATATTTTAGAACAACTTAAGGTGCCTGATAACTTATTGCTCACCATAGAAATATTTACCTAAAATTTTGGTTGTAGAAAAAAATCATATAGTTGATGAAAAATATGTCTTACAGCAATTGGAATTGGCTAATCAAAAACAATCAAAAATAAATAAATGCAATACCTACAAGGCTTTGGCCGAAATTGAGGGAAACAAAGGAGCGTATAAATTATCATTCAGTTATTTTCAATCATACAAATCGTGGAGCGATAGTGTATACAATGAAAAAAAGCAACGGCTTCTTAGTTTTTAAATTAAATCAATGTGCGCTATCAGAGTATTCATCCTCTTCTTTTTCAGGCTTAAGTGTAGGTTCGTTTAATTGTACAATTCTTCTTTTTTTAGCCTTGCGCATAAGTATTATATTTAAAATTTCTACTACAAATGAAAATGCCATACCAAAATAAACATAGTTTTTTAAATGTAAATCATGTGCTTTTGCACTATCCCATCCTTCTATTACAAGCGTAAGCCCTATCATTACCAAAAATGATAAAGCCAACATTTTTAATGATGGATGTTTATGTATATATGCAGATATTTTTGGACTAAATAAAAACATAATAAACATTGCTATTACCACTGCAGCAATCATAATTTCCACATGGTCAGCAGTACCACCTGCGGTAATGATACTATCAAAAGAAAACACCGTGTCTATTAGCATTATTTGAACAATGGCCTTTCCAAAGCTTAGCTTTGGTTTATTTGCACCACCAAGAGTTTCATCTTCACCTTCTAGTTTATGGTGTATTTCCCTTACTGTTTTGTAAATAAGAAAAACTCCACCTGCAAGCATTACCAGGCTTGCAATATCAAAATCTTTTCCAAAAAGACTAAAAATTGTTTTACCCTTTTGAGCCAGCAACCAGCTTAACCCCATTAATAAAATACTTCGGATTATGATGCCCGTTATCATCCATACCCTTCTTGCTGATTTTTCTTTTGCTTGTGGAAGCCTATCAATTATAATACTTACAAAAATTACATTGTCTATGCCTAATACAATTTCTAATAATACAAGTACAAAAAAGCTAATAATACTTGCAGATGAAAATAATTCGTTCATAAAAAGCCCTTTGTCCCCCAAAGGGAGAACTAAATTTAAAAGTGAATAGTTATAATGAAAAAACTAAGTGAATGAAAGATTTATTGATTGTAAATAAAGTTTAATTCTTCGTTCACTTTAAATAAAGATATATAAAATAAAGTAGTAAAAAAGTATACTAACATTATTATTTTAAATTTCTTTAGGGACGGTAAAAAATAAAACAGCTTTTTCTGCTTTTTCATAATCATGCCAAGAGTGTATGTTAGTATTAACAGCTACAATGCCACAGGTAGGCATATCTATCAATTGCATGGGTTTTGTTTGTGTGCTTACCATTTCTGTAATACCAGGGTTGTGGGCAAAAATAGCAACATTGTTCATTTCATCATCCAACTCCTTTATTACCTCATAAAAAATATATGGAAGGGCATGGTATAATTTTGGCACTAAAACAATATTACTTTCTTTATTGTACGCACTTGCAAATGCTTTGCAAGTGGTAAGTGCTCTTAAGGCAGTACTGGTTATAAAAGTATCTATAACTATTTTTTTTGCTAATAATCTTTGTGCCATATCAGCAGCATCTTTTGTACCTCTATCGTTGAGCGGTCTGTCAAAATCTGTTTGCCCAATATTTGCCCAGCTGCTCTTTGCATGGCGTATAAAAAGGAGTGTTTTCATTGGTTTGTTAACAATTGAAATATTTTATAAAATTAGAACCATATTTTTGCACTTCAAATATATTGTAAAATAGCACAACTACTCCTCATAACGCCCCCATTTACCCAGCTAAATACTCCCTACCCTGCAACCGCATACATAAAAGGGTTTTTAAATACTAAGGGTATTGATTGTTTTCAGAGTGATTTAGGTATTGAAGTAACTTGCGCATTATTTTCTAAAACAGGATTAATTAAATTATTTGAAAGCATAAAAAAATTACCACAAACATTTTCTATCAATGTAGCAAAAATGATTGTATTACAAAATGAATATATAAACACCATTGATGCTACGGTAGCTTTTTTACAGGATAATAATCCGACACTTGCACATAGTATTTGTAAAAGGGAAATGCTGCCAGAGGCTAGCAGATTTGAGCATACAGATGATTTGGAAAAATCTTTTGGGAGCATGGGTGTACAAGACCGAGCAAAATATATTGCCACCATGTATTTAGAAGATTTGTCTGATTTAATAAAAGAAACAGTAGACAATCATTTTGGTTTTAGTAGATATGCAGAAAGGCTTGGTAGGAGTGCCAATACATTTGATGAGTTGTATGCAGAGTTGCAAAAGCCTTATTCATTTATTGATAAAATATTAATAGAAATTCTTGCGGAGCAAATGAAAAAAGTGAACCCTAAGATGGTTGCATTGTCTGTTCCTTTTCCTGGTAATTTATATGCCTCGCTAAGGTGTGGGCAATGGATAAAGAAACATTACCATGAAGTGAAAATAATGATGGGTGGGGGCTTTGCTAATACAGAGTTGCGCTCTCTAAGTGATGCTCGTGTATTTGAATTTTACGATTTTATTACATTAGATGATGGGGAAGCGCCCATTGAAAACTTGATAGCATATATAACAAAAAACAAAACAGTAGATGAGCTAAAACGTACTTTTTTGTTGCAAGAAAGAAAAGTGGTTTATATAAATAATACCGCAGTAAAAGATTACAAACAAGGAGAAGTAGGTACGCCTGATTACAGCGATTTAAAATTGGATAAATACATTTCTGCCATAGAAGTAGTAAACCCTATGCACAGAATGTGGAGCGATGGCAGGTGGAACAAACTTACCATGGCGCATGGTTGCTACTGGGGCAAATGTACTTTTTGTGATATATCGTTAGATTATATAAAGCTCTACGAGCCAGTAACGGCAGGCATTATATGTGATAGAATGGAAACCATAATGGCACAAACGGGGCAAAATGGTTTTCATTTTGTAGATGAAGCTGCACCACCTGCACTCATGCGTGCAGTGGCCATAGAAATTATTAAAAGGAAAATGATTGTGAGCTGGTGGACAAATGTACGTTTTGAAAAAAGCTTTACAAGAGATTTATGTTTGCTACTAAGTGCATCTGGCTGTATTGCAGTATCGGGTGGGCTTGAAGTGGCAAGTGATAGACTATTACAATTGATAGATAAAGGAATTACTGTTGCTCAAGTAGCAAAAGTAAATCGAAATTTTACGCAGGCTGGCATACTCGTACATGCATACCTTATGTATGGCTTTCCTACACAAACAGACCAAGAAACGATAGACTCACTAGAAATGGTGCGACAATTATTTGCAACCAATGTGCTGCAATCTGCCTTCTGGCACAGGTTTGCGCTTACCGTGCATAGTCCTGTAGGCTTAAACCCTAAAAAATTCAAAATAAAAAAACTAACCGAAGTATTGGGTTCATTTGCCAATAACGATGCAGAGTACGAAGATGAAACGGGAGGAGACCATGATAGCTTTGGGTACGGTTTAAAAAAATCGCTGTTTAATTATATGCATAATATTGGTATAGATGAACCGTTGCAAAAATGGTTTGAGCAAAAAGTTCCACGTACAAAAATTGCACCCAATTTTATTGAAAATGCATTAGTAGAAAATGAATTGATAATTTTTAAACCAAATGCAAAAATTATATTTTTAGGCAATATGCCAACCATAGAATATTTTACTCAATCTAAAAAAGGGTACAGTAGAGAAATGGCAAAGATTATTTTTTATAACAAACGCAATATGCAGGAGCTACAAATATTAAAAGCAAATGCGGATTGGTTGAAAGGTATACTTTCACAATTATTGATACAAAATGAAAAGCAACTTACCTTACAACAAATAAAAGAAAGCTACGAAGCTGCCGAGCTAGAAGATTTTGAACTTTTTTGGGATAATAAGCCAATGAGTGGATTGTGGCAAAGTGGATTGTTAATGCTATAAAAATAATTGTTTAATGGCTATCCCTATCACCAAAAAACTGCTTAAAGAAATGCCAGTTATTCCTTATGAAAAAATAAGGGATGGTTTAAAAACGGGAGATATTTTTTTTAGTAGTGGCAATTATTTGTTTTCTGGAGTAATACAAAAACTTACCAAAAGCACATGGAGCCATGTAGCA
>JAYUJS010000740.1:0-1598 GCA_043765095.1 Ferruginibacter sp. | reverse complement strand
CAGCCTCTTCCAATGCTATGGCAATTTCCTTATCAGTAAAATCTTTCCCTTTTTTTCTATCTTCTTCTACTTCTTTTTTGGTAGCAATTATTTTATTGTTTTCATCTTTAGTAGGTGGCTTTTTTCCTCGCTTGCTTTCGTTCATATATTTTAATACACGTATTTCTTTTTCGCTAAGGTAGCGCCACTTGCCACGCTCTACATTTTTCTTTGTAAGCCCTGCGTACATTACCCTATCCAAACCTTTCACATCGTACCCAAGGCTTTCAAATATGCGACGCACAATTCTATTTCTGCCACTGTGTATTTCTATTCCAACTATAGACTTGTCTTTTGCATCTGAGTATGCAAGCGCATCTACAATTACTGGGCCATCTTCTAGTGTAAGCCCAGTAATAATTTTATCAAAATCATTTTTGGTTAAATTCTTATCTAGTTTTACCTGATATATTTTGGTTATTTCGTAGCTAGGGTGCGATAGCTTTTGAGTAAGGTCACCATCATTGGTAAGCAATAAAACCCCCGAGGTATTTCTATCCAACCTGCCAATAGGGTAAACCCTTTCTATAGTAGCTTGGCGTATTAATTCTAATACTGTTTTTCTGCCCTGTGGGTCGTCGGTGGTGGTAATATAATCTTTAGGTTTATTTAATAAAATGTACACCAAGTTCTTGGTTACAAAAAGTTTTTTGCCATTGTACTCCACCACATCTGTAGGTTGCACTTTGTAGCCAGGCTCGGTACAAATAGTTTCATTTACTTTTACGGTATTGGTAGCTATTATTTCAATAGCATCTCTACGAGAACATATACCGCAATGCGCCAAAAATTTGTTGAGAGGCATTACCACATCGGTTGTTGTAGCTGGTTTTTCTAACGTTTTAAGTATTGTTTTTCCACCACCTTTTTTAGGTGCCAATACAGGTCTTCCAGAGGGGGCTTTTTCGGCAACCATTACCCCTCTTTTTATTTGTCTTGATTTATATTCTTCTGCTTTTTTGGCTTCAAAGTATGCACGCTTTTCTTTTAGTGCCCTCTTCTTTTCTTGGCGAAACTCTTCTTTTACAACGCTGTTTTTTTTGGGGTTTACAAACTTCTTAAAAGCATCTTGTGCCATAGTGTAATGTTTTTGCTGTTTTACAACAGTAGGTGAAGTGCAAAGATAGTGGTTATGGGGTTTTATGAGGTGGATTTTTGCCTTTGTTAATATGTAAAGCAACAGAGTTTAAAGTGTGCCAACAACAATTTGCTATAACTATAAATTATATAAAACAAAACCCAGCATTTTTAACATTTGAAATCTACTAAAACTTTTAGGTTACGGCTACTGAGTTATGAGTTATATCCATTAAGCACCCCCGTTTATTGGTATTCTGCTTACCTAAGCTATACACCTGCAGCAATATGATTATAAAAAGATGAAATTAGCGAAGATTAAATACAAGTAAGCAAGGGGGAAATATTAAATATAAAGGAAGAAAATAATCCACAAAAAGAACGAAGACCCTGCTTCAACCCTTCAAACAATTTTCAACCCTTCAACTTTCTACAGTTTCACCGGCACACTATGTATAGCCGCCGAAATCTCCTTTATTAGG
>JAYUJS010000739.1:0-4308 GCA_043765095.1 Ferruginibacter sp. | reverse complement strand
GTAATTTGTAACAATCACCTAATACGCCCAAGCCGCCAGCCATATCTCCATAAAGCGTGCCATACCCGGTGGCTAGTTCACTTTTGTTAGAAGTGTTCAATAAAATATATCCAAATTTATTTGCAATAGCCATTAATAAATTGCCACGAGTACGGCTTTGTATATTCTCTTCTGCAAGGCTAAAAGGTAAATCTCCAAAAAGTGGTTTTAAATCTGTTAAAAAACTTTCATAAATATTTTTTATAGGAATGATGTTGTAATCATTTTTTAAATTAGTACTTAATTGCACGGCATCATCTACCGAGTGACCTGTAGAATATTGAGATGGCATTAAAACTGCTTTTACATTATTTGCACCCAAAGCCTCACATGCAAGTGCAAGCGTAACTGCGCTATCAATGCCGCCACTACTGCCAAGTATAGCTTTTTTAAAACTCATTTTTTCAAAATAATCTCTTATGCCTAGTATGAGTGCTTCATAAATTTGAGGAATATTTAAAGTAGCTTGTAATGTTTCAGGATTTAATTCTCTATCTGCAATATGATTGGCAGCTTGTATAATTTCACTTTCAATAGTACCATCATCATTTAAAACAAAAGATTGCATATCTTCTTTAAAAGATGCAAGTTTGCCGCAGAGGTTTGCGTACTTGTCAAATACCAATGAGTTGCCATCAAATACCACTTCTGTTTGGCTACCCACACTACCACAATAAAACATAGGTATTTTATATTTTAACACATTTGCTTTTATAATGGCAAGCCTATCTTCATCGTGCGTATAATCAAATGGCGATGCAGATAAATTTAGCATAAGGTCTGGCGCTTGCTTGGTAAGCATATCCATTGGGCAGTTTATGTATAAAGGGTTATCGCCAAGGTTCCAAATATCTTCACAAATGGTAATGGCTAGTTTTTTGCCTTTATACTCTACAATATTCCACTCGCTTGCTGGTTCAAAATAGCGATTTTCATCAAACACATCATAAGTAGGTAAACATGTTTTGTGTATGATGTTTTTTATTTCTTTATCTGCTAAAAAATAAGCGCCGTTGTATAAATCTTTTCCTTTTATTTTAATATTTCGATGTGGTGCTCCTACTATTACTGCTATACCATCTGCATGCAATTTTATTTCATCTATAGCTGCATAGCATTTATTAATAAAATCATTAAAGTATAAAAAATCTTTAGGAGCATAACCGCATACAGATAATTCGCTAAATAAAATAATATCGCCGTTTTGTTGTTTAGCGTCTTCAATAGCTGCTATAATTTTTTTTGTATTGGCTTCTATATTACCAATGTGGTAGTTTTGTTGTGCTAAAAATATTTTCATTTAAAAATTATATTAACTTTAATTTTATTTATTTTTCATTTCTTTTGCAAAGATAAATTTTCACTTTGGTATAAATATACTCATTATGCGTTTGCTTTTTACTTTACTAATTTGTATGGCAATTTATTCGTGCAACAATAATAAAACACCCAATGTTTCTAACATTGCTATATCATTAAACACACAACGTTTTGAACAAGCCTTTTTTGCCTTGGACACTAATAATTTTGTACAATCTTTGGATATACTTATTGCACAATACCCAAGTTTTGGTGAAAATTTTATAACAACCATTTTAGGTGCAGACCCTAAGTGGTCGGTAG
This sequence comes from Ferruginibacter sp., assembly GCA_043765095.1. Lineage (GTDB taxonomy): Bacteria > Bacteroidota > Bacteroidia > Chitinophagales > Chitinophagaceae > Ferruginibacter. The sequence continues at coordinate 2,646 of JAYUJS010000739.1, read as the reverse complement.
ATAGTACAGCAGAATATGTTAAAAATTTTATTGCCTACAGCAAAACAATTTTTGACACCTCACAAAAATATTTTAGTAACTTTTATGCTTACGAAAAAGAGATAAAAAAAGGATTGCAATTTGTAAAATACTATTACCCTACATACAAAATACCTACTAAAATTATAACCTACATAGGTCCTGCAGATGGGTATGGAGATGTGCTAGATGAAGATGCGATTATTGTAGGTTTGCATGCACATTTAGGGAAAGATTTTCCTTTATATAAAACTGACATGGTGCAGGGCGTATACCCCAATTATATTACTGCAAATTTTACGCCTAATTATATCGTTGTAAATTGTATGAAAAATATAGTAAACGATAAGTACCCTGAAAAGGTGGAAGACAAAAGACTACTTATACAAATGATAGAAAATGGAAAACGCCTATGGCTACTAAGTAAGTTTTTACCTGAAACGGATGAGTACAAAATAATGGGCTACACAAAAACACAAATGAAAGATTGTGATGCACAACAAAAAAATATTTGGAGCTTATTTATCCAAAATAATTTTTTACAACAAACTGATAACAACCTTATAAAAAAGTATGTTTCCGAAGGGCCAAAAACACAAGAACTTGGAGAAAATGCACCAGGCAACATAGGCTCTTATGCAGGTTGGCAAATTGTAAAAAAATATGCATCTAAATTTAGGGATGTAAAGGTAGATAGTTTAATGAAAATGGATGCCGAGGTTTTATATCAGAATGCTAAATATAAACCATAACTAAGCAGCCACATTTAAAGACATTTCCAACTCCACAGGTTTTTTACCCAATGATTTCATTACCCTAAAATGCGAAGCCAATGCTTGCGTTAGTGTTGGGTAATAATTATAAGGAAGATTAAACTCTTTACATTTTGCCATTACAATTTTGCTAATAGCAGGGTAGTGTATATGGCTCACTTTTGGAAAAAGATGATGCTCCACTTGGTAGTTTAAACCGCCTACAAACCAGGAAATTACTTTATTATCCATAGCAAAGTTTGCAGTTGTTTTTATTTGATGCTCAGCCCATGCGGTTTCTAAGTGCTTCGTTGCATCTAATGGTACATGCTCAAATTCAGTATTTTCTACCACATGTGCCAGTTGAAACACAAAAGATAGTGTGAGTCCAAGTGCTGCATTGGTAAGTAAATAGCCACCAAGCCAACCCCAAAAACCAAACATTACAATTGGTAGTACCATAAATACTGATACATAATAAAATTTTGTAACCCAAAAAATAATATGATTTTTTGTACTCATATCCCAGGCCGCAGTAGTGTATATTTTACGCTTAAAGTACTTTTGAAAATCCATATTGAAAATCCAAAATAATGTAGACAAGCAATAAATGGGCGTAAGATAAATATGTTGAATTTTATGTGCAGGCATCCACTTTTGGCTTTCACATTGGCGAATGATAGGACTTTTTGCAATATCATCATCAATTCCATCTACGTTAGTATAAGTATGGTGTATAATATTGTGCTTTTGTTTCCAAAAATACGAGCTTGCACCAAGCAAATTAGCAGATAATCCCACAAAATCGTTCAATTTAGTAATGGTGCTGTAGCTACCATGATTGGCGTCGTGCATTACCGCAAAACCTATACATGCCATTAAACAACCAAGTGTAATGCACAAAAACACGTTATATATTACTGCAAGGTTACCCATTAAAATAATAAGGTACACTAAAATAGCACCACCAATTAACAAAAAAGTTTTTATATAAAGACGCCAGTCACCTGTTTTTTTAATGTCATTATCTTTAAAATAAGCATCTACACTTGTTTTTAAACTTGTAAAGAACGCATTGTCTTTATTATTGAAGGTTACTTTTGCCATTTTTTTCGTTTAATAAGGTAATTACAAACATTAAAGGTAAAATTACGAAAAATAATTGCCTTTAGTTTAATTTAAAAGGTACTACCATTTCAAATTGGGGAATAAAGGCTGTAAATGTTTTTTTATTATGTAAATTTTCAAATAAATAGCTGCCATGCATTTTGCCCAATTCGCTTCTTAAGTTGCAGCCACTTATATACTGGTATGTTTTTCCAGATTCTATGCTCGGTTGCATGCCAATAACACCCTCACCTTCCACTTGCCTTTCTGTACCATTGCTATCAAAAATATACCAATGCCTGCTCAAAAGCTTTATTGGAAATGCGTTTATGTTTTCTACCGTTACTCTATATGCAAACATATACTCACTACCCGCAGGGTTACTATACTCAGCTTGGTAAAATGTTTCTACACTAATACTTACCCCCTCCGATATTTTACTTACCATCATACTTTTTTCGAATTTTTATAGCCATTTTTTAATAGCCATTGCAAAACTTTGTCTCTGTTATCGCCTTGTACCAATATTTCCTCATCTTTTACAGAACCGCCAGTACCACAACTAGTCTTTAATTTTTTACCCAATTCTTCTTTATCCTCATTTGTACCTACAAAATTTTCTATTAAAGTTACGGTTTTCCCTCCTCTGTGTTTTTTTTCTAGCCTAATTTTAACTTTTTGCTCTTCTGGCAAAAGTGTTTCTTGCTCCGCACCATCGTCTTTCTCCAATTTATAATTAGGGTCTGTAGAGTAAACGAGTGGACTGTAT
>JAYUJS010000738.1:0-1601 GCA_043765095.1 Ferruginibacter sp. | reverse complement strand
CATAATAACTGGGAGCTGGGGTTAAAATACACGAACAAGTACTACCATTAGCATCAGCATTATTAGTCCTTTGTCTATAAAAATAATATCTACGCCTTGGGTCTAAATTTGTAACGGCTCCACCACCAGATTTTTCTACTCCTACAGCCCACATAAAATAATTTCCAATATAGTCAGATGCACTATTACTTCCTGTTGATGCATTATTATAATTTACACCATAATGTGGATGTCTACTGTCTGGAGTATTATTAGTTGTACCGAATTTAAATACAAAATCATTTACATCAGCTGTAATCAAATCATTTTCAGTTAATAATGCTTGGATTTTAGATATTACAGTTACATCTATTAATCTTGTTTGCATAAGAAACTTTAATTTTAAACTTTTTGCTGCTTTTTTCCATTTTGATGAGTTACCAGCATAGAATAAATCATTTGTTGGTCCAGATGCAGCACCAGTTTTACTAAAATTACTGATAGCACTATCTAATAATGCAAAAACTGTTTTGTATACTTCAGATCCAGGGTCTGCTTTAGGGTTTAGGTTATCCTGTCCTAAGGCAGCTTCCTTATCTGGAACATCACCAAAAAAATCAACCAATGAACCTAATGTATAAGCTTTAGAAACTTGAGCAATACCAGCTTGGATATATTTTTTTTGTTGTAATGCTAGCGGTATTAATACATTTGAATTTTTGATAACACCAGTATATGCTGAAATCCACACAAAATCAAATGAGGTTGGTGAATACGCATTATTATATGCAGTACCGCCTGTCATAGTAGATTGTCTTGTAACTTCTTGCCCATAATCTGACAAAACATTAAAAACTGTTACAAAATTTACCTGTACTCCATTAAGAAGCAAGTCAACATTGGCTTTTGAAGGGTCGACCGCATTTGGATTATCTATTATTGAATCTAACTTTTTGCAGCTATTAAAAACCGTAGCTACCAACAAAGAAAGAAAAAGTATTTTTTTATAAAATTTCATATTTTTTTATTTAAGTTTATTAAAATGTAATTCTAATGCTGGCACCAATTCTACGGGCAGATGGACCAGTAATAAATTCTAAACCTTTACCATTGCTAACTCCTAAGCCAGATGTTTCTGGATCAAAATGTACATATTTTGGGAAATTAGGTGCAAAAAACCACAAATTTGTTCCAGATACTGAAAATGAAATTGCACCAAATGGTAATTTCTTAAGTATTTTTTGTGATAAATTGTATGAAAGAGATGCTTCTCTAATTCTAATATTCGACGCATCATATATACCAGCTTCGTCTGCAGCACCACCAGCTACTGAGTTTGTAAAATAAGCTTGTGTTGCACTTATTTGTATATTATTAGGAGTCTTACCATCTGTAAGTACCCCTGGCAAAATGTAAGACAAAGCTCTATCAAACTCAGTATCTTTTGTTACACCTCTTCCAAGTAATACACTCGATGTTGCAGAGTACATTTTTCCTCCTTTAGTATATTCCATTTGCACCCTCAAACTAAAATTTTTATAAGATAAAGTTCCGATGCCTGTTAATTTATAATCAGGATTTGGATCACCAATAATACTAGTAGTATTAGCTGTAATATAATT
>JAYUJS010000737.1:0-4311 GCA_043765095.1 Ferruginibacter sp. | reverse complement strand
TTATGGTGTGCAAGGTGAAAACACCATTGCACGGCGGCAAAAAGCCAAGCTAATTTCAATAGATTTGAATATTTTCAATAGTTCTCCGAAGTTTTCAGTATTTAAAATATGTTTTTTATTACTTGTCATAATTGGACAAGTAAAAGCACAAAAAGTTGTACTAAAAGGCGAATGTATAGATTACAAATGCCTAAATAGTACAGAACAAGGGTATCTTCAAAATTACCTAAATGCTATCAAAGGTAGAGGATATAACATTAATATTTTTATTTATCCAAGAGCAAATGATATACATAGTATTAGTGGTTTAAAGTGGTCACAATTACCTTCTGACCTTACCCAAAGTTCAACTAATACCGTACTTGATTTCTTAATTAGTACAGGGCCTGGCTACTGGTCTATTAGAGGTAATCCTCAAAAACAAGAAATAAGTGGAACGTCTGAGATTGATGAAAAGTCCAAATTGCCATATTCTCATGCTGCTTTATGCGAAGCTATTTTATTGATTGAACATATAAAAGTAAAAGTACCAGCATTTCAAGCAGCTACCTTAAATCTTGATTATACAACATTTGTTCCAGTAAGTTTAATTGATTGTGGTACTCCAAATAAAGCCTATTCTCTAGATAATGATAAATTTAGGTATCCTTATGATGAAGTTTTAAATACGACTACATCTATTAAAGCGATTTATGACAATGCAGAAATAAAAGAAGATAGATATACACTCAAATCAGAATTCGCTACTGATATAGTATATGCTATGCCCATAGTCACTGCAAATGAATTAAATGCTGATGCAAAAAAAAGATGGTTAGAAGCTGTCGGAGGTCAAGGTATTGTCGTTGGATTAGGTTCTAATAAAACTGAATTAGGTAAAGTAACAGCAATAGGAAAAAGGACGAAAGCAATAGTAATAGATGATAATACAGTACCCAAAGAGCGTGGTTATCCTGCTTTCAAAGACTTGGATTATCCAAAATTAGAAGAAGTTAAAGAGGCAATCAATAGTAATATCAAAGGAAATCAAGTTTCAGCCTATCATACTGGAAATAAGAAACTAATTTATATACTTTCTGGATTTGAAAACAAAAATGATTCAAAAAAAGAATCTTCAGGCTCCATTCAAGTTTTTCAAGGAAAAAGTGAAGAATATCAAAAATGGGATATTGACTCTTCTATCCCTGATACAGATGCTGTATTCAAAGATGAATCAGGAAATTCAGTAGGAGGTTATAATTATGCAAAATTAAGCAAGTTGGAAGTAGCCAAATTATTATTAGGAATTAAAAAATCTAATAATTCCCCCTATGCTTTTGAGATAATCACAAGTTCTGACAAAGTGGCTGGCAGTAAAGAAAAAGCTAGAACTGCTTTCGAAAGTGCTTATGCAAATGTTCCAAATTCAAACCCTACTAAGGCTTATGCAGGGCGGATATGGCTACATGAAGAAAAAGAAAGCAATGCTACCTCTTCTTGGAGTACAAGTACAAGGTTCAATCCTGCGGCTTTTCCCACTTCTATTGATGACAATACGCTTAGTATATTTAGCAAAGATGCAGCGGATATAGCAGCTTCTGTTATGGGTAATGCTTCGTATCATGGAACTAATCCTAAGTTGCCAGGGGAAGATTTTATGATTGATGTTTTAAATGGCTTAAAAAAGGCTTTTACTTGTAGTCTTGACCCAGCGAATGCTCAAGTAGTATGGGAAATACCAAGGATTAGAAAGAAAAAAGACAATTCATTTCCTAATTCTTATGAAATCATGGTTGATTTTATGACAATTTTAGGAGAAACATTGGGTAGTAGTATTTCTTTACCTGATAGAGTATGGTTACCAGATTCAAAACAACAAGAGCATAACTATTGCGTAATTGATATGGGTGGTGGTGTTGCTGGCATATTTAATGGTGTAGCTCAAGGAACTGTTACTGCTATTCAGCTTTCATCTGGTGCATCTGGTTTTAAACAGGCTCTTTTTATTTCTGCTATTGTAAAGGCTTTTGCAACAGGCGATGGAGAAATGCTTAAAGCCCTTCGATACCCAATTTATGGAATGGTAAATGCCTACAAAGGCTATCTTATTCAATTAGCCAACCCCTGTACTGAATGTTGTGAAGAAAAAACCAATGCAAGTATTGGCTTGATTGTAAATTTCGTAACTGACATAATTAGTGGTTCTTTTGTAGATGAACTAATCAAAGGCAAAAGTGTAAAAAAATTCGCTACCGACTGCCAAACAACAGCCCAAAATTATAAGCATCCTGATGTCTTTATGCAAAAAATGAAGGCAGATGCAGAAAAAAATGTTGAAGATGTTGGTAAGTCAATAGAAAGATTTCATCAAAAAATAATTGACTGGATTAATGGCAAAGGGTTAAATGCAGAACAGGTTGATCATTGGAAAAAAGATGCGCAACATAATCCTTCTATTGAAGCTATAAATATTAATCCTCATAATCTTGGATTACCCGTAGAAACTGTACATAGAGCTTTAGAAGCTATCAACGAAGCGGGCATGACTCCAAAGGAATTAGCAGATTACAAAAAAATAATAGAAACAGATTTTGTTGGCTCGCAAAAAGAAGCTAACTTTAAGGCTTTTTTGGAAGCTATGGCTGTATCTCTATCGCCTAATTTACAAACTAAATTAGGTGCAGCAGGTGCTGGCAAGCTTAAAATGTGGGCTTACAAGAAAGGAAAAGCAGGAGGTGTCACTTACAAAACAAAAGACGGTACGATAAAAACAGGAGCAGATGCGGTGGCGCAAATACACGCAGATTTGGAAGCAGGTATAGGTGCTAAAAATGTCGTTGAAGTATTTATTGACCAGCATGAAAGATTAGTTCATATAACGGATGTTACTCAAATTGGGCAAACCAGAGCAGTAATTATAGAGATTACAGCAACAGGAGAATATAAAACATTTGAATATAAAGCTGGATATACAAAAGGAGGAGTCTCTGGCTATCCTCCTTTGAGTAAAAATGGATTAGCTCCTGATTTTTCAAGTAATCCTAAGGGCGCATGGTTACATCCTGAATCTCATAATATTGTGATTGAAATTGAAATGTCTTCATCAAGAACAACAGATTATTCAAGGGCAAATGCAGAACTTAGTTCTCAAAATCCTAACTTTACACACTCTGGAACAACTCCTCCTACAGGTTATACATGGCATCATCTTGATGATTTTAACCCCAAGACAGGAAAATGCACAATGCAATTAGTTAAATTTGATGTTCATAACTCAACAAAGCCTCACACGGGTTCTGTTAAGCAATACGAAAATTATCATGATACAACTTATAAATAATAAAATAAATATGATGAAAAAATTAAATATATTATTAATATCGAACCTTTTTTTTGAAGTAGATTTGAATAAACTAAAACAGTTTTATTTAAATGAAATACCTCAAGCATTTTTATCTTTTTTGATATCAAATAATGGTATTCGATACAAAGAATGTATAACGGATAGTGGAAAGGGAATATCTGATTTTTTATGCCTCAATAGCACTAACGATTATTACTCTATTATTGGTTATGCTAAACAAAATGAATCTTATTTACCTAAAGTGTTCTTACCTTTTGCAATTGATGGTGGAGGAGATCCTTTTTTGATTTCTTTAAGAGACAAAGATTATGGAAAAATTTATTTTTTTAGAACAGATATGTATATAGAAGAAGTCGGTGCATTACTTTTGCTATATGATAATTTTGAAGAATTTATCAACGGTTTAATGACAGAGGAAGAAGCAATAGCAAAAGGAGTATTATAAAGGGGAGTCATACAAATAAAAAATAAAATTTATGGCTAAAATTGAATATTTTCTTACTCATATTAACCCAATTTTAATAACTGATATAGAAAATTGGCAAAAAAATTTAGAGATTAAGCTTCCTGATGATTATATACTTTTTTTACAAAAAAATGGTAATTGTATATCTAATAATTTGCTTTTCTCATATGTTGATTATTCTAAAACTTATTGGCCAAGTGCATGGCTAGGTATTAAAGATTTAGATGCAAAGATAATATTAGCTTGTTTGGAAGACTCCAAAACAAAGAATTATTATCCTCTGGTTAGTGATATGAGTGGGGCTTTTGCTTATATCTCTTTGAATAAATACGCTCATGGTTCTATTTATGTAAGTAATTGGGATGACTACGATGAAGAAAAAGAAGAATATCAAAAATTTAAAGTTGCTGATAGTTTCACGGAATTTATCAACGGTTTAATGACAGAGGAAGAAGCAATAGCAAAAGGGTTGTTATAAATTATAATTGAGTCAGCGTTTTAC
>JAYUJS010000736.1:0-4317 GCA_043765095.1 Ferruginibacter sp. | reverse complement strand
TTTTCAAATTTTCCCAATCTGCGTTGGTTACCATATTTTTTAAAATACGAATAGTGCCAATATTATGCGATTTTTTATAAACTAAAACACCGTTACTAAAAAATGAAATTTCTGTACTACCGCCACCTACATCAATGTACATATAACTATGGTCATTGTCCATATTTTCTGCAACATGGTTTTCATAAATGAGATTTGCTTCTGTATCTCCATCTATTACTTCAATAGCTATTCCAGATTCTTTTTTTATAAGTTCAATTATCTCTTTAGCATTTGCTGCATCTCTCATTGCACTTGTAGCGCATGCTTTTACAGCTTCAACTTTGTAAGCATTTATTAAATGTGCAAATGATTTCATTGTTTCTACAAACATAATTTTACGTTCTGTAGAAATGTATTTTGTTTCAAATACATCAAATCCAAGGCGTAATGGTACACGTACAAGATTAAGTTTATTAAATATTACACTTCCTTCTCTGCCTTTTATTGCTTCACTTATAAGCAATCTTGCTGCGTTACTTCCTATATCTATTGCTGCTAGTATCAATATAAATAATTTAAGTATAAAAGTCCGAATATTATTTTATAAGTTGATATAAATTTTTCAACAAAAAATTAACTCTATTAATTATCTTTACTTTTTCTAAACATTTTATAAATGAGTGCAGGCACAAGAATTAATGTAGTAAATATTGGGCTAATGATATTTAGTTGTATTGCAGCGTTTATTATGCCATTTGAAGTTTTTCTTTTTGCGTATGCAGTTTTAGGGCCCCTACATTATCTTACAGAAATAAGTTGGCTACACGATAGACAATATTTTACAAAAGGAAAATATGATAGTATTGTATTGTGGCTTATAGGGGTAATAATATTGTTAGAAAGTATTGCTTATAAAAACCATTGGAACTGGCCATTTGATAGCGCATTTGGAAATAAAATTATTTTTGTTGCACTTACGGGTTCATTACTAATGATTTTTGTAAAAAATGTATATGTAAAATTTTTTGGTCTTTTATTTATTTTATTTATCTCTAGTGGAATTTTTAAAGCAGACAATAGAGATGGATTAGCTTTTTTTATAGGTGCATTATTGCCTACTTTGGTGCATGTATTTGTGTTTACTGGTTTTTTTATTTTGTATGGTGCTTTAAAAAGTAGAAGTAATAGTGGGCTTATATCTTTTTTAGTTTTTATAGTTTGCCCTATTTTATTATTTTTGCTTTTTAAAGATAAAACATTTATACCTATTTCAAAATATGGCGAGGCATCTTATATAGCAAATGGAGATGGTTTTTATCATACCAATTTAAGCTTTCTTACCAATATGTTTCATGTAGATTTTCCCCAAATGAAAGATGCCGCTGGTAATTTATTATTTTATGAAAGTGCTGATGGGCAAATACCAGCACCAGATTATTCAAATGCAGCAAATGTTGTATTCCATTCTCAAGCAGGTATTTTATTAATGCGTTTTATTGCTTTTGCTTATACTTATCATTATTTAAACTGGTTTAGCAAAACAGAAATTATAAAATGGCATAAAGTACCCAAAGCAAGATTTATTGCTGTTATTGCTTTATGGATTACTTCTTTAGTTTTGTACGGCATAAATTACTCTTTGGGTTTAAAATGGCTATATTTCCTTAGCTTTTGCCATGTACTTTTAGAGTTTCCATTAAATATGGTTTCTATAACAGGTATAGCAAAGGAAGGGTGGCAAATTTCAAAAGCTGGTTTTAAGGTTTCGCCTGCAGTTGCTATAAAAAATTAGATTTAATTTGCAAAAAGTTAAAAAAGGCACTCACTATTTGAGTGTTTTTTTATTGCTTCATTAAATAATTATACGTCTCTATTTGAGACCTTATTTTCTTTTGGTTGCGTGGGTTTACATATATATTATCTTGCTCATTATTTAAAATTCTAGCATTGGTGTTATCACTTAATTGTATATTGGTAATATCTATTAGTTCTTGTTGTAGTTTCTTTTCAAGTATTGGGCAAGCTACTTCTATTCGGTGGTCAATATTTCGTACCATCCAATCTGCAGAAGATAAGTATACACTTGGTTTACCATTATTTTCAAATATCATTACACGTGCATGTTCTAAATATTCATCTACAATGCTGATGGCTTGTATTCCATTTTTTATTTTTTTACTTTCTGTTAGCATACAGCATATACCTCTCACTATTAATTTTATTACCACACCTTCTCTAGCTGCTTCATATAATTTTTCAATTAAAATATGATCGCTAAGGGAGTTTATTTTTAATATAATGCATGCATATTTTTTTCTTTTTGCAATTTTAATTTCTCTATTTATAAAAAATAATAATTGCCTTCTCATATTAATGGGGCTTACCAATAATATTTTGCATGCTTTTAATAAATCAATTCTTTTTGCTGGGTCTTCTAAGTAATTAAAAACCCTATTTACATCTGCCATTATATTTCTATTGCTTGTAAGTAAACAATGGTCTCCATATAGCTGTGCTGTATTTTCATTAAGATTGCCCGTGCTTACAAAACCATAATGTGTCGTTACATTTTTTACTCGTTTTTTAATTAAACATAGTTTTGCGTGCACTTTAAAATTAGGTACACCTATTAATACTTTTACACCCGCTTCTTCTAAACGTACTTTCCACTCAAGGTTAGCTTCTTCATCAAACCTTGCACGAAGCTCAAGTATTGCCGTTACTTGCTTTCCGTTACGCACGGCATTTGTTAATGTATTTATAATTTTAGACCGAGATGCTAATCGGTAGCATGTTATTTTTATGCTTACTACATCAGGGTCAATAGCTGCTTCTCTCAATAAATCTATTACACTATTGTATGAATGATATGGAAAATGTAACAATGCATCTTTTTGCATAACAACAGAAGTTACACTTTGAACGTTTTGTAATTGTGGGTGCGTAAATGGTTTTTTTCTATTGTTTTTTTTTGCAAAAACTGATGCGGGAAAATTTATAAAATCTTTAAAATTATGAATTCGTCCACCTGATATTAAATTTTCTTTTTGAGACAATCCCATTCTTTTTACTAAATATGCTAGCAACGAAACATCAATATCTTTATCATACACAAAACGAACTGGCTTACCTTTTTTTCTGTTTTTTAAACCCTTTTCTATTTTTTGGATAAGAGATCCTGTAACATCATTATCTATATCTATTTCAGCATCTCTGGTTACTTTTATAATGTGAGAAGAAAATACATCATATCCAAAAAAAGAAAAAATATTTGGTAAGCAAAATCGAATTACATCTTCCAATAAAATTATAAATTGCTCTTTGTTGGTAGATGGTAAAATAAGAAAACGAGAGAGGCTTCTTACAGGTACAGACACAAGTGCAAAGCGTTGTGGAATGCTGTTATCCTTTTTAGCAAGCGTACAAGCTAGGTAAATAGACTTATCGTTTAATACAGGAAATTGATTTAAACTTTCTATCATTAACGGTACTATGCTAGTACGCACTTCTTCATTAAAATAATCTAATACAAACTTCTTTTGAGCAATAGTAAGTTTAGTCTCGTTTATAATATTTATTTTTTCTTTTTTCAGCTCTCTAATTATTTCTTTCCATATACGTTCAAACTCTTTTTGTTGTAGCATTACTTTCTCTACAATTTCATTTAAAATTTTTTGTGGATCAAGTTCTAAGTGCATTTTTGCTTTGCTACCTAGCTCCATCATTTTACGTAATGCTGCTACACGTACACGAAAAAACTCATCTAAGTTATTAGAAAAAATACCTAAAAACTTTATACGTTCTTTAAGGGGTACCGTATCATCGGCGGCTTCTTGCAATACTCGGCTGTTAAACGATAACCAACTTATATCTCTAGCAATTATTTTTTTTACAAGCAATTGGTTTTTTTTTGTTCTCATAAAATTACTCGTTTCTGTTGCTTTATTATTATTTCTATATTAATTTAGTATTAATATTTTATTCTTTTTATAATGAAGCAACATCAATATTTTTATTATTCATATAGGGCAATGCTAGCAATGAAATTAGGCCAGATACAATAATAAGCCCTGTACTTACACCCCATATTAAAAAGCCAAATGCTTTGCCAGCAGGCTCTGGTACTGCATATACTAGGAGCGTTTGCATTACAAGTAATGGAAATACTCCTAGCCCGCCAGGAGTTAAAATCATAGCAATAGTAGACATTGTTAATACAGAGCATGCAGCTTTTATTCCCAAATTCGCAGTGCCTTCCATGGCTTTAAACCCAATATAAATTTGCAATAAATACATACTCCAAATAAATAAAGTATGTAGTAAAAATGCTTTTCT
>JAYUJS010000735.1:0-4322 GCA_043765095.1 Ferruginibacter sp. | reverse complement strand
CAATGGCATGTGTACACATTTGTAAATTGCTTGCAGCAAATTTTTCTGCTGCTATTTTAAAATGTGTTTCTGTTTCAAGCAAAAACCCTTTCCAATTTTTTTTATCTTCATAATCGTGTAGCAAACATGCACCACGACTACCAAGTGCACCATCAGCATAAAATTTAAAACCTCCCACATGTAAGCCATCGGTTTTTAGTGGCCCACTTTTTATCCATTTATCATAGTAAGAAACAGTATCAGAAAGCAAAGCAAAAATTTTCATTTTTAACCCATCATTTTTTTGTGCCTCTTGTATTAGCGCAACGGTGTGTTCGCTTATGCCGCAGTCGTGTACACCAGTAAGCCCTGCTTCAAAACAATACTTTTGAGCAGCTAAAAAATATTTTTTTGCAAGCTTATCATTTATCAATGGTACTTTTAGTTCCGCAAAATCCATAGCATTGTCTATTAAAATACCCGAAAGTTTTCCATTTTTTATTTCTACTTCTCCACCGTCTATTTTTGTATTAATTGTAATGCCAGCAAGGTTCAATGCTTTTTGGTTTAGCAAAGCTGCATGCCCATCTATGCGTTTTAAAAACACGGGTCTATCAGGGAATAAGCTGTCAAATATTTCTTTACTAGGAAATTTTTTTACTGCCCAGTCATTTTGGTCCCAACCTCTGCCATAAATCCACTGCATGGGCGCATTTGTACTGTACTCTTTTATTTTTGCAACAATTTCTTCAAAAGATTTTGTTCCCATTAACTCGCACTTCCACATATCAGTAGCATAACCTGTAAAATGGCAATGCGCATCTATAAAACCAGGAAAAATAATACTGCCTTTAGCATCTACATTATGGTTTGATTTGAATTTTGTTTGAATATCTACAGCGTTACCTAAGGCAATAATTTTTCCATTATTAATTGCCATAGCACTAGCTTCTGAAAAAGAAGAATCAGCAGTATATATTTTTGCGTTGGTTATTATTAGGGTTACATTTTTTTTTGTACAACTAAATAAAATTGTAATAATAAATAAAACAGTAGTAATTTTTTTCATGTTTCAAAAATAACTTAATTAAAAGTAAAATAATATTTGATGCATATTTAAAATTTGAGTAAGGGTTGCCAACCTTTTTTACATGCTTAAAACTTGAAAATAAATTTGTAAGTGTGATATTTCTTTTAGAAGAGTTCGTTAATTAAAATATTCTCAATTCACTTAAATATTATTTTCAAAAAAAATAATATTGAAAATTATCGTAATGCCATATTTTTGTAATAACCTACCCCCTACGATTATGTATTCAAACATACTTCAAAAAAGAAGTTCTAAGAAAACTGTATTCCCTATTTTTGAAAAATGTTCCAATGCTGATAAAGCAGATGAATTAAAAGCCAATGGTATTTGGCCTTATTTTAAAACTGTTTACGAAACCGAAGGGCCAGAAGTAAAAATGGATGGTAAAACGGTACTTATGGCGGGTAGTAATAATTATCTTGGGCTTACAGGTCATGCTTATGTAAAAGAAGCCGCCATTAAAGCAATTGAAAAATATGGTACAAGCTGCTCTGGATCTAGGTTTCTTACAGGCACTATTGATTTGCATAACCAACTAGAAGAAAAACTTGCGCATTTTATGCACAAAGAATCTTGCTTACTTTTTAGCACTGGCTACCAAACTAGCCAAGGGGTTTTGCAACCATTGGTAGGCAGGGGAGATTATATTTTGAGCGATAGAGATAACCATGCAAGTATTGTAAGTGCTAACCTAATGGCAAAAGGGTTAACAAATACAAACATTATTAGATACAAACACAATGCTGCGGAGGATGTAGAAAAAAGATTATCACAATTACCAACCGAAGCAGCAAAATTAATAGTAACTGACGGTGTTTTTAGTGGTAATGGATGCATAGTAGATTTACAAAATTTGTATAATGTAGCCAATAAGTATAACACTCCAATATTATTAGACGATGCCCACGCATTTGGTGTAATAGGGGAGGGTGGTAGAGGCACAGCTAGCTACTTTGGTTTAGAAAATGAAATACCGATAACATTTTGTACTTTTTCTAAAAGCCTAGCTAGTATTGGTGGTTTTGTGGTAGGAGAAAAAAAGCAAATTGATTTTTTGAAACATCATTCTCCTGCTTTAGTATTTAGTGCATCACCATCACCAGCAAGTACAGCAAGTGCAATGGCAGCTTTAGAAATATTGATAAAACAACCTGAGCTTGTTACAAAACTTAATAGCAATGCAGCGTATTTAAGAACTAATTTAATAAGGCTAGGGTTTAGTGTACCCGAAGGCGAAACTGCTATTATTCCTATAGCTATAGATGAAAAAATTGGCATGAAAATGTGGCAAGAATTATACGATAGAAATATTTTTGTAAATATATTTATACCTCCTGCCACTCCTATAGGCACCTGCATCATACGCAATAGCGTAATGGCTACTCATGAGCAAAACCACTTAGATTATTTAATAGAAACGTATGAGTATGTGGGTAAAAAATTGGGAGTAATTTAGAAATTAATAAAACGTTTTTCTATTAGTTTTATTCCAATAAAGTACTAATAAAAACCCAATGAGTGCACCACCAAGGTGAGCAAAATGCCCAATGTTATCACCTGCTATTCGGTAGAACCCACCAAATAAATCTAATAAAATAAATGCTGGTATAATATATTTAGCCTTTATTGGTATAGGAATAAACATTATCATTAACTCAACATTTGGAAATAAATAAACAAAAGCAGCTTCTACACCCATAATTGCACCAGATGCGCCCAATGCTGAATATTGGTTTATGTATGTTTTTACTAAATCAGTAGAATAACCACCATACTTAGCCGCCTCTGCACTCTTTGCAAATTGCTCTGCTGTAAATGGAATTGCCAACATCATAATTACTGATGCACCTACCCCACATATCATATAAAACATAAAAAATTTCTTTGCTCCCCATACCCTTTCTAGCATTGTACCAAATGTATAAAGGCAAAACATGTTAAATAAAATATGAGTAAAGCCTGACCCCCTAGTGAAATCATCGCTATGCATAAAAACACTTGTAATAATTTGGTGTGGAAAAAATGCTGGAGAAGTAAAATAATGTAAAGACCCCCATTCTGTTATATTGTAAGACTTAAACAATAATTGTAAAGCATATACTATTACATTTATTATAATAATTGTTACAACTGCAGTTTGCGTTTTTACAAACCTATTTCCACTATCAAAAAATCCCATAATAATTTATTTTAAATATCATTTTTTAAAACCAGCCTCGCCACGCACTCTATATGATGTGTTTGTGGAAACATATCTACTGGTTGTGTTTTTTCTACTGCATATTTTTCGCTAAGCAATAAAATATCTCTTGCCATAGTAGCTGTATTACAACTTACATATACAATTACTGGTGCAGCTATTTCCAATAATTTTGTAACCAATTTATCATGCATGCCAGCACGTGGAGGGTCTGTTATCACTACATCTGGTCTACCGTGTGCTGCAAAAAATTCATCATTGCATATTTTAATTACATCACCAGCAAAAAACTCAGCATGGGTTATATTATTATTCGCTGCATTCTTTTTTGCATCTTCTATAGCATCTTCTACCAGTTCTACTCCTATTATTTTTTTTGCTTGTGGGCTTACAAAAATACCAATACTGCCCGTGCCACAATACAAATCGTACACTATTTCTTCACCGGTAAGTTGCGCAAAGTCTCTAGTAATGCTGTATAGTTTTTCTGCCTGCTTTGTATTCGTTTGAAAAAAAGATTTTGGGCTTATGATGAACTCAAAATTTTCTAATTTTTCTGTAACATAACCTTTACCAAAATATACGATTGGAGTAAGGTCATAAATAGTATCGTTCCATTTGGGGTTGATGGTGTATAATAATGTAGTAATATCAGGAACTGCAGCTTGCAAGCCTTCCATTATAATTTTTGTATTGAACTCATCTTCATAGTTTATACAAAGGTTCACCATTAGCTCTCCCGTGGTACAATATCTAATTATTAAATTGCGTAGCCAACCAGTATGTTCTTTTATATCGTAAAATGGGTAATTATTTTTTGTCGCAATCTCCCGCATGGTATTGCGTATACGATTGTTTACATCATCCATTAAAAAGCATTCATAAATAGAAATCGTTTTATCAAAAACCCTTGGTGCATGATAACCCAAAGCAGACCCCCTGCCCTTCGATAGGAGGTTCTGTGTATTTTCGTTTGTAATAGGATTGTTTAAACTTGTAGGGTTCAAAGTACCATCTTCGGGGGTATTTAGGGGGGCTTCAATTTCTTCTGCT
>JAYUJS010000734.1:0-4341 GCA_043765095.1 Ferruginibacter sp. | reverse complement strand
AATGGAAACTACAAAAAAATCAAAAGGTATTTATTGGATAGGGTTTTTTGTATCTATAGCAGCATTTTTTGGCGTATATGCTATTGGTGGAGGCTATTGTTCACTTGTATTGCCTTTTACCGTAACTTGTTTTGCTATGGCAATGGATTTAACATAGTCTCTATAAACATAACAGTTAAAAAGCCTCAACTTAATCAGTGAGGTTTTTTAGTATTTGGCAACTTCGTATTATAGTATCTAATACCATTTATAAATATTAATTAATGCAAATTGTATCAACAAAAACATAATCAAAACCACCAATTTTTTTAATACTTCCTTTTGTTATTTTAGCTGTTGCATTTATAATAAATACGTTTACTTCTTCAAATGTATGATGCAGCTTTCTAGCAAAATTCCTTTTTAATAGAGATAAAGTGTTTTAAACACTTAATGAAAAGGGCAGATAGGTTTAACTCCTTTAGCTCTTATCGCTTTCCCGTTTTTTGTAAATCAGTTTTTGAAATGTACATTATCATGGAGAGCCAAGTATAGTTACCACATCATTCAAAAATAATTTTCTCATTTACCACAATGCCTGCATAGCGTATGTTTAAAATATATAAAGTGCGTACATCAAAATGTTGTGGTACTTTAAATGTAATTACTCTGTTACCACGTGGGTTTATTTGATTATAATATAATTTCTCTCCTAAAGTACCAATAATGGTGATGGTTACATCTTCATTTACTGTCGTAAAAAATTCAATATTTATTGTATGATTGGTTACAGGGTTTGGATAAACACTTAACCCTTGTTTGGTTACATTTCTAAGTACAGCCACTTTAGAATAAGACACTACTCCTTGTTTTGAAATTGCTTTAATACGGTAATACACTTCGCTAGCATTTATACGATTATCCTTAATTGTATAGCGCTCCTTACTATTACTTGAAACATTTGGTTTTGTTATTACAGTAAAAAAACTTGTACCATTTGTAGAACGCTCTACTATAAACCTATCATAGCTGTCATTTTCAAATACTTCAAAATCAAGTACAGCATAATCGTTTTCCCATCTTGCTAATAATTCGGTACCCGTTATTGGCAAAACTGCAGCATTAAAAATACCAATTGTATTAAATGTACCCCCTAATATTGCTTGTGTTTCTGCTGCTGTCATACACATCCACTTTTGCATAAGGGTACTATAAAGCTGCCTAAAATCATACTGCATTGGCACTTGTGTATTACCATTTGTAACGGCTGGTATTATAGGAGATGTACCAATTATACCACTTTGTACTGCATCTCCAAAGAAAATAATTGGTGCGCCAGAGCCATGGTCAGTGCCATCACTTGCGTTACTTATTACCCTTCTACCAAATTCACTAAAGGTCATACCCGTTACTTTGTTAGATTTACCCATTAAGGTAATATCATTTTGAAAAGCAGCTATTGCAACGGATAGTTTTGATAAATTTGTTGCATGATTACCAGTTGTATGGTCTGTAGCAACTACTTGGTTTTCGTGGGTATCGTAGCCCGCATCAGTTTGATTTACTATGTACACAGGTGTAGTAAGCCCACCACCAATAAGCCTTGCAACTACTTTTAGCTGCGCAGCCAAATTATTAGAAGTAGTTGGGTACATTGTTGATAATGTATTTTGTGCATTGTAAGCCGTAGATATCTTGCTTGCATATACATTGCTTTGGTCTCTCATTTGTCGCATAAATGTAAGTTCTGTACCATAGTCACTTATTGGTGCAGGGTCTTGTATATTTGAAGCTACATTTATAAGTGAGGTAGGATTAGGCGCATTATACCCAAAGTTTACATCGGTACCAAGCAGTGATAATGGTAATGAACCACCAATTTGTATAGCCATTGGGTCTGGGTTGGTAGCATTAGGGAAACCAGTAGGGTAGCTAGGAAAAGTTGCTTCTAACTGACGACCCACCCAGCCAGTAGTAGCACTTGGATTGGTAGTGCCAGAAAACCAAATATTTTGTGCAAAGAAATGACTAAAATTCGGATTAGGGTATGTAACACCTTGTACTATATTTACTTTACCATCTACATACATATTTTTTATGCCTGTCATGCTAGGGTGTAAGGCAGTAGTGGGAGTTAGTGTAGTAGCAGCAAGCGATCCTTCGGGTAAAATCACATCTGGCCTTGCAGCAGAAAGGTTAGTATATTGGTCAATTGGAATAACCATATTTAAACCATCATTTCCTCCATTCATTTGTATAATTACTAATATTTTACCACAACTAGCATTTGAAGTTGCAAGTGCTTGCAAAAAAGGACTTAGCATTCCGTCTTCTGCGAATACTGGTATACCAGTAAGCATAATTGGCACTGAAAGCAATGCACTGTTTCCTAAGAATTTTCTACGATTCATAAAATTATTGTTTAGGGTGGTATTACATTAATTGAAATTCTGCTAGTTGTAAAAGTGCTGTCATAAGCCCTTTTAGCTTTGTATTTACATATCCAGTATTAGTAGCATTTGGGTTTGCTAAATATGCATTCCAAAGGTTTGACCAATAGCTATCCGTTACCTGCCCTGCTAATAACTCTTGTACTTTTACCTGTGTTTTGTAAGAAGCAGGTAAATCTACCGCAAATAAATGTTTTATTACTTCGTTTATTAATACATTAGGGTCACTCATATTTACAGCAGGTGTTACACCTACAGCACTTTGAAATTGTTGTACAAATGCAATAAGGTCTATTTTTAAATTTAAACCAGACTGGTAAGGAGTATAACCATTAAGAAGTGATGTTATTAAAGTAGCTCTCTTCTGTATACTTTCAGAGTTTATCCAATTTTGATAGTAAGTAGGCTCTTGGTAATATGCCTTCCAACCAGCTACATTTGGAGGGTTGCCAAATCCTTGCCCTAAGCTATCATTAGAAAAATCTTGCAAGAACCTCCAAACAAAATATTGTTTATCTACACCAGCAGGTGTATTGGAATTTATATTTAAACTTCTAACCATACCAGCAATAAAATCAATTGGGCTTTTTATCATTACACCTTTATTGGCAGCATCAAAAAAATGTTCGCTTTTAAAAAGTGTTTTTACTACAGGTTCCATTTCCCAATTATTACTTAAAAGTAATGCTGCAAGTGGCACTATTACATTTGTTTCCACATTACTGTCAATATCATAATATACAAAAAAGCGGTAGAGCCTTCTACAAATATATTTTGCAATGGCAGTAGCTTGTTGGGTAAATAACATATCAAAGAAAATATCAAATTCATTTGCACCAGCCGCCCCTACTTGATTATTGATAACAGTATTACCAAAAAATGGAGAGAATGTTTTATTTGTTTGATTGTGTCTACTACTATTAAAACCTGGTGCAAAAGGGTATGCAGCAATAAAGCTTGGTACACGCCAGCCAGATAATACCTTTGATGCAGCAATAATATCTGGCTCAGTATAGTTTTGTGTAGGCACTTTACCCATTGTAAATAATTCCAATAGCTCCCTTGCAAAGTTTTCGTTTGGTGCGGCTGCTGTGCTATTTTGATTGCTTAAATAGACCAACATAGCGGGTGTTTTTGCGATGGATTTTATAAGTGTTTTAAAATTTCCAAGGCAATTTGTTCTTAGCAATTTCATATAATCGCTTATCATTGTGCCAGAGTTTGTCTCAGAGTTTTCTAAAGATTCAAAACCAATGGGTATAAAATGATACCAAAATTGTTGCATTTTTTCTCTAATACTGGTAGCATCATTTATACAAACGCCCCATTGCCAAAATTCTAAACTAGTTCTTCTTGAATAATGTGGCCCAAATGGAGGGTAACCTATTATGTTAGTTGCTGTCCAGTCTTCGCCTTGCGCTACTCCGCCAGTTACATACGGATTATATATTGTACCATCACCAGTACCAGTACCAAGGGTATCAGGGTAATTAACTGTATTGTAATACAAAGGAGTAGGGGTTGGAGATACTGGTGTAGCAGTAAAATTAAGCAAAGTATCTACAGCTGCTGAAGGTGTTAGTGCAAGTAATGCTGTTACATCAGCTTTTTTTACTCCAAAACTTGCTCTTCGTAGTAATTGAGTAACCTCCCAAACTGTCCAAGCTCCTGTATATGGGGCTAGCCCACTATTTACGGTACCTACACGTGCAGCAAAACTACCATCTATATTAGGAACACCCATTTGAGTGCTATATTGCCGAAGACCTAAACTTTTTCTCGAATACTTTTCAAACAAAGGGTCTGTTTGTTCATTTACTGCATCTACATTTTCACCTTCATCAGATTTCTTTACCCCCATCATTTTTTTAAAGAAATCTTTACGTTGCAAAAGTTGGTCTCCCATAAAAAA
>JAYUJS010000733.1:0-1624 GCA_043765095.1 Ferruginibacter sp. | reverse complement strand
GGCATTATGTTCCCCCACAAACAATTGAAGATAGGTATTACAAAACTTTAAGCCTGCTTACCCAAGCTGTGGAAAATGCTCACTCCGTTTATTTAATCAACAACAACCTAACGAAATTTGAAGTAATTTTACAAAAAATTAAAGGTAGGGAAGATATTGAAGCAAATGAACTTCCTGAATGGTATATTAAATTTTATAAAGATAAATTAACACAATAAAATAAAACTCCATGGTATTCGATATCGAAATGATTAAAAAGCTCTACGCATCTTATCCAGCAAGCGTTGCAGCGGCTCGTACACTTCTTAACAAACCACTTACGCTTACAGAAAAAATATTGTATGCTCACCTTTGGGAAAACAACCACACAGCCCCTTTTGAAAGAGGTGGTTCGTATGTAGATTTTGCGCCAGATAGAGTTGCCATGCAAGATGCTACTGCTCAAATGGCGTTATTACAATTTATGCAAAGTGGTCGTACAAAAGTGGCCGTGCCAAGTACGGTGCATTGCGATCATTTGATAGAAGCCAAAGTAAATAGTGCAACCGATTTAGATAGAGCTGTACATGAAAGTAGTGAAGTGTATGATTTTTTGGCATCGGTATCTGATAAATATGGTATTGGTTTTTGGAAACCAGGTGCAGGTATTATTCACCAAGTGGTGCTGGAAAACTATGCTTTCCCAGGTGGCATGATGATTGGTACAGATAGCCACACCGTAAACGCTGGCGGCCTTGGTATGATTGCCATTGGAGTAGGCGGTGCAGATGCTTGCGATGTAATGGCAGGTCTTGCATGGGAACTTAAAATGCCAAAACTTATTGGTGTAAAACTTACTGGAAAATTAAATGGGTGGACATCTGCAAAAGATGTAATACTAAAAGTAGCTGGCATACTTACCGTAAAAGGTGGTACCGGAGCAGTGGTAGAATATTTTGGGGAAGGTGCTACCAGCATGAGTTGTACGGGTAAAGGAACTATTTGTAATATGGGTGCAGAAATTGGTGCTACTACTTCTACATTTGGTTATGATGAAAGCATGAGCCGTTACCTTGGTGCTACTGGCAGAACAGAAATAGCCACCATGGCCGATGCCATAAAAGAACATCTTACTGGCGATGCAGAAGTGTATGCAAACCCAGCAGCCTATTTTGATCAAGTAATAGAAATAGATTTGAATACGTTGGAGCCGCATTTAAACGGCCCCTTTACACCAGATCTTGCTACGCCAATTTCGCAAATGAAAGCAGCAGCAGCAGCAAACGGATGGCCTACAAAAATTGAAGTAGGTTTAATTGGTAGTTGCACAAACTCATCGTACGAAGATATTAGCCGAGCAGAAAGTTTGGCAAAACAAGTAACTGCAAAAGGATTAAAATTACATTCTGAATTTACAATAACACCAGGCTCTGAACAAGTTCGTTTCACTATTGAGAGAGATGGTTTTTTAGATACTTTTGAAAAAATTGGTGCAACCGTTTTTGCAAACGCATGTGGACCATGTATAGGTATGTGGGCTCGTGTAGGCGCAGAAAAAGCAGAAAAAAATACCATCGTTCATAGCTTTAATAGAAACTTTGCAAAACGAGCAGATGGTAATCCAAACACATTTGCATTTGTAGGT
>JAYUJS010000732.1:0-1628 GCA_043765095.1 Ferruginibacter sp. | reverse complement strand
TAGACGCTATAACAGTTTCTTTTTGTACAACGGTTTCTTTAATTTTATTTTTATCGTATATTAAGTAACCCCAAGTACCTAATAATGCTGCTACAAGTAAGCCAATTAGCACTCCTTTTAAATTTTTATTTTCTTTTTTTTCACCAACAGTTGTTGTTGGTATTTTTACATTTTCTTTTTCAGGATAATTTTCGAATGCCATTTTTATTGATTTAAAGTAAAAAATTAAAATTTAATAAATGTGAAAATTAATACAATATTTTTGTCTTGCAAAATTTCAATACATCATAAACTAAATCTATGCCAAAAATAGTTAATTGTATTGTTTAGCCAAATCTTAGATTATATTTTTTAAAAATGAGTGTAGAAAAAATTATAGGTAGCTGGAAAAAAAATAGCTTTAAACCCGTTTATTGGCTGGAAGGTGAAGAAGAATTTTATATAGACCAAGTAATGGAATATGCAGAGCATAACATTCTTTCAGAAGCAGATGCCCAGTTTAATCTAACCGTGTTTTATGGCAAAGATGCTGACTGGGCGGCAGTTATAAATGCTTGCAGGCGCTATCCAATGTTTGCCGAAAAACAAGTTGTGTTGCTAAAAGAGGCGCAGTTTATGAAAGATATTGATAAACTTGAAGGGTATATTGCAGCATCTTTATCTACAACAATTTTTGTAGTAGGGTACAAAGCTAAAGGTGTAGATAAAAGAACAAAGCTTTATAAAATATTGCAAACAAATGCGGAAGTACTTACTACTAAAAAAATACCCGATAGTAAAATGCAAGAATGGATAATAGAACTTGCAATTCAAAAAGGTTTTATTATACAACCAAAATCGGCATCACTTTTGGAAGAACATACAGGCAATGATTTAAGCAGAATTGCAAATGAAATTAATAAACTTTCTGTTAACCTACAGCACAAAAAAACGATAGATGAAAATGATATAGAAAAATATATTGGTATAAGTAAAGAGTACAATGTGTTTGAATTACAGGCTGCAATCGCAAAAAAAGATTTATCACGTTCTATAAAAATTTTAAATTATTTTGAAGCTAACCCTAAAGCTGCTGCTATACAAATGGTTTTACCTGCTTTGTATGCTTACTTTAGCAAAATATATGCTGTGTATGGCATGGCTGATAAAAGCGATAATGTACTAAAACCCCTTTTCTATTTTAATCCTATATCATTATCACAAGCAAAAGATGCTATGAAATTTTATGGCTATCAAGGTGTGGAAAAAATATTGCTCTTGCTACATCATTACGATTTAAAAAGTAAGGGAGTAGGTGATAGTGGTACAAATGGTGCTATTTTAATGAAAGAAATGGTAGTTAAAATGATGTTATCTGATATTTAGAATATGTTGAAAGATTGTTAAACCTTTGTAGCAATCAAATTCACCTATCTCAAAAGGCTTAGTATCTTTGTGTAAATTTAATACAGCATTTCAATGACAGATTTGTCTAATTTTAACCCCAATACAGTAGGAAACCCTAATAACAATATTTTCGGATTGCCATTTTCTGAGGAAGATGCTAGACTTGTAATTGTACCTGTACCATGGGAAGTAACAGTAAGCTATAACGCAGGCACAGCAAGGGCTCCGGATCATATTTTTAC
>JAYUJS010000731.1:0-1631 GCA_043765095.1 Ferruginibacter sp. | reverse complement strand
CCCTTATTCCTTACGTACCTACGTATACAGCTGTAGGTCATAGCTGCGTATATACAGGTGCAGTACCAGCTACTAGTGGTATGGTAGGTAATAATTGGTATGAGAGAAAAATTGGAAAAAATATGTATTGTACAGAGGATAGTACTGTACAAGGTGTGGGCAATAATGATATTGCAGGAAAAATGAGCCCACGTAATTTGTGGTGTACTACTGTAACTGATGAACTAAGGCTTAGTAGCAATTTTAAAAGTAAAGTTATAGGCATTGCATTAAAAGATAGAGGCGCCATACTGCCAGCAGGGCATAGTGCTAATGCAGCATATTGGTATGACGATAAAATAGGCAAATGGATTACTAGCACCTATTATATGAATACAATACCAACTTGGGTAAACGATTTTAATAGCAAAGATGCTGTAGGAGGGTTTATGAAAAACGATTGGAATACCTTATACCCAATAAATACCTACACTCAAAGCACTGCAGATGATATGCCTTATGAAGACGATTTGGCAAATACAAAATCGCACACATTTCCTTATAAACTATCGAGCATTACAACTGGCAAATACAGTAGTTTTAAATATACTCCTTATGCTGCCACATATACTTTTGATTTTGCAAAAGATGCAATTTTAAATGAAAAACTTGGTAGTAATTCAGTAACAGATTTTTTAGCCGTAAGTATTTCTTCTACTGATTATATGGGGCATACATTTGGTGTAAATGCCATTGAAACAGAAGATACTTATTTAAGATTAGATAAAGATATCGCCGATTTTTTAAATTATTTAGATGCCAAAATTGGTAAAAATAATTATATCTTTTTCTTAACCGCTGACCATGGAGCAGCGCATATTCCAGGTTTTTTAAAAGAGCATAATTTGCCGGCAGGTGTATTTAGTGAGTCTATTTTGGCTAAAGAAATTAATACAATTATTGAAGATAGTTTTGGTATTAAAAAAGCAATTTCATCTATCCAAAATTATCAAGTTTATTTTAATACAAGTATTATTGATAGTAAGAAAAATGCTATTAGAGAAACTGTTATAAATTTTTTAAAACTGCAACCTTACATAATTAATGTATTTGAAACAGAAAAAATAAATGAGGCTTCCATAGCAGAACCTATGAAAACAAATTGTAGAAATGGCTATACACCTAGCAGAAGTGGCGACATACAATTTATTGTAAAACCTGCTTTTTTTGATGGAGGAAAAAAAGGCACCACACATGGATTATGGAATCCTTATGATGCTCATATACCTTTATTATTTTTCGGAAAAAATATTGCCGCAGGTGAAACAAATAGAGAAACTTATATGACGGATATAGCGCCTACAATAGCAGCAATATTAAAAATACAAATGCCAAATGGCAGTGTAGGCAAAGTTTTGCAGGAGGTATTGCATTAAAGATTTTAAATGTACGAATGTCAATTTTATATTTTTTTAAGGGTATTTTTTTGGTTAGTTAATTTGTTTATTATTTACAAAACTATAATATCTTAAAAAAACTTTTAGAATTGTAAATTTCAAATTGATATTATTGGAGGTAATAAAAGCTGAAAAATGAACTATTGCCCTGCACAGACTTTATAGTAATGGTTATCCTTTTGTGCCCGCCTTTGG
>JAYUJS010000730.1:0-1641 GCA_043765095.1 Ferruginibacter sp. | reverse complement strand
TGCTTTATTTTTTAAATCATTTGCTAATTTTTCTTTTTCTTCTGGTGACATGCTTATATACTTATTTGCCGCTAATGCCGCCGCAGCTCCTAATAAGAAGGTAGCGATGTGTTTGGAATTTACACTCATTTTATTTTTTTAAATTAAACTGTTATGTTGATAAAGGTAAGAATTTTTCTCAGTTACTTTTGTAAATTTACAATAAGCTATAATTATTTAAAATACTTAACAAAAAAGTATATTTGCATTACAAATACTTCTTTATGAAAAAAATATTTATACCAATTACATTTTTTTTATTATTAAGCAGTTGTGCTATATTTCAGAAAAAAGAAAAGTATGGTTGTCCTTCAAGTGGTGCAGCAGTAGGTGCAGAAAAGCTAGCAAGCGGAGACCCTAAAGCCATGAAAGCAGCTGGAAAATCAAAATACAAAGGAGGGAGAAAATTATAAAATCTTAGAGAAAAATTAATTTAGAGGACTTTTCGTAAATGATAAACAACAATTGAAAGATTGAAATTTTAAAACTAAAATATTGCTTTAAAAGACCCAACCCTACCTTTAAAAATTTTACTCTAATAATCTATTTTTCATAGCATAAAATACTAATCCTACAGAGTTTTTTACACCAAATCTTTCCATTAATCTATCTTTTATAGCTTCTACAGTACGTGGGCTTATAAACATTTTTGTAGCTATTTCTGTAGCGGTAAACTCCATACAAACCAATAGCAGTACTTCTTTTTCTCTTTCACTTAATACTGCCTCGGCAGATAAAGATGGATTAAATTTCTGCTTGCTATAATTCTTTTTAATCAGTATTCTATTTACAAAAGGGCTAAGGTAAAAGCCTGTTCTTCTTACATCGCCAATGGCTTTAAAAATTTCTGATGGCTCGGTACTTTTTAGTAGGTAACCAGCGGCGCCGCAGTCCATTAAATGCCCTACAAACCTATCATCTTCATACATAGTAATTATTATTACTCTAATATTTGGGTAAAGTTTTGTAATAGCTTTTGTACAATCTATACCATCTTTTATGGGCATTTTAAGGTCGCATAATATAATATCGGGCATGTGTTCAGGTATTTTTGCCAAAAGGTCTTCCCCGTTTTCTGCCTCCAATACAAAATCTAAATTTGCATACTGACGCATAGATAAGATAACCCCTTTTCTAAAAATTTTATGGTCATCTGCTATTCCTATTTTTATTATATCCATGATAGTATAGGTAAATAATTTAGTATAGATATTATTGTATACAAAGAAAAACTATTTTTTATTGCAAAAAGGCATTTGTAGATTTTTCTTTTATTTGCACCTCCTTTTCCGGTCAGTTTCGCAAAAAAATATCGCCACAGATTCACAGTTTTAATTTTTCTTCGCCTAGTTTTTTATTGCCAGCTATATAATTTTTTATTAGCAAAAATTTTTAATTCCCACAGATATACATTTTTATTTCTGCTCCTCCTTAATCGGACAAGTTTGAAAAATTTTAGTCGCCATGAACCTACTTGCAGGCAAAGGCAGGGGAGGAAAGACGTTTTTTAAAAGTAAAGTGGGGGTAAAAATGCTGCACATTTTACAAAAGCTCTTTTAACTAATAAACCAATAAACCAAACCGAAACATTCAACCTTTGAA
>JAYUJS010000729.1:0-13106 GCA_043765095.1 Ferruginibacter sp. | reverse complement strand
AAAACATTGCCTTCAAATTCTATTTCTAAATAATTATCTTTTTTACATAATTGATTGGCTTCTTTTATAAGCATCATTGCTAGTTCTTCATAAATTTTGTAAGAACGATTTTATTTGCTCGGGTAATTGTGCTGAGTTGAACTTAGGCAATCCATTAATTTTATGAAAATATCTATTTTATAAATATTTACTTTTAAAATATATTATTGTTGAAATTACTTTCTTATTATAAGTTATATGTTTTAATTTAATAATAAATACCTAAAGTAATTATTAGAAATTGTAAATCTTGAATACAACTTTAGGTTTTTTAAGTACTAGGTCTTCTTATTGTAAAAGAATTTTTATTTTGTAATTGCAATTTTTATTTATAAAAAAACCGCTCTATCACTAGTGCGGTTTTAAAAATATCTAAGTTAAATTTATTTTACTGATGCTACCAAAGCCTTAAAAGCTTCTGGTTCATTCATAGCTAAATCTGCTAAAACTTTACGGTTAAGATCTATTTTCTTTTCTACAAGTTTGTGTATAAACTCACTGTAAGTAATACCTTCTGCACGCACCGCTGCATTTATACGAGCTATCCATAATGTGCGGTATTCTCTTTTCTTTAATTTACGACCTACATAGCTATACGTAAGCCCTTTCTCCATTACGTTTTTGGCAACGGTATATACATTTTTGCGTTTGCCGTAATATCCCTTAGCGGCTTTTAAAATTCTTTTTCTCCTAGCTCTACTAGCTACGGCATTTACTGAACGTGGCATATTTAATTTTTTTTAAAGTTTACATTTATTTTGTTAAGCAATTTGCTTAACTGCGGTTAGGTTTATTTCAATCCAAGCAATCTTCTTACAAAATACATTTGTGTAGAATCTACTTGACCATCTTTACGCATACCACGCTTACGCTTGGTAGATTTTTTTGTAAGAATGTGGCGTTTGAAAGGCTTTTGAAAAAGAATTTTTCCTGTACCGGTAACTTTAAAGCGCTTTTTTGCGCTGCTGTTTGTTTTTACCTTTGGCATTTTATAACTTGTTTATTGTTACTCCCTGCTGGCGTTCCGAAACTTCGAAAACTTATGGGGCCTTGTGGGAAATGTCAAAACGATTACTCATTTTGGAATGCAAAAATAGGGTTTTATTGATTATCAATACTAAAGCAATCAAAATACTATTTAATATTCTGCAAATCTGATGATTAAACCTATTTCATTGGGTGTATATCTATAAAATTACTCTAAATCCTACACCTAATGCACCTAAACCGCCCGTATTTGAAAATGAAGAATAAATGTTAGTAGCGGTATTTGTTATTGTATTGGAATTAAATCCTGTTATAGTTTGTGTAGATTTTGAAGACTGAAATCCAATAATATTTGGAATTGTAATTTCTATTTGTACATGTTTAATTATTTCATAACCTGCCCCTATAGTAAATGATGTTGAAATACCTTTTGATTTAAAAGTACTATTGGTAACAGACGAATTTGAGGTATTCCCTTTTCCAAATAAAAATGCTGCATCAGCTTGCCCAAAGAAATAAAAATTTTTAGCTAATTTTTTATAGGAACGATAAAATAATCCTATACCATTAGTATTATTTGTATTTGTAGATACATCATTAATTGAGTTAGTGTTTGTAGATGTCGTAGAACTTGTTGTAAAATTTATACCTGCAATTTTATTTTGTTTAAATGCTGTACCAATATTAAAACCTATAACAGAAGCATTATTAACAGAACTATTTAAAAAAAGATTAGGGGGATTATTCTGACTTTCCGATTTATTACTTGAAGCGGAAATTTGTCCACCAATTAATACAGCTCCTTTTTTAATTTGTGCATTTGCACATACTACAAATAATATTATAGCAAATAATAATAATACTTTTTTCATGTTTTTAAGTTTAGTTATTTAAAAGACAACCATTAAATATTTTTTGTTGTTAACAAAAACTTAAAATGTAATAATATTTTTAAAAAGTTTCTTCTTCTTTTAAATAGGGGAAAACACTACATACAACCAATACAAAAGAAAGTAAAACAATTAAATAAATACCAGCAAGTTTTACAACTTCTCCTTCAAATATTGAACCTGTAAAAATTACATAAGTGCGTAATGTATATGCTACAAGCAATGCACACACAAACATATTTGCTCGCTTTGCTGCAATGAATGGCAAAATTGTGAGGGTAATTATGGCAAATACAAAATACGTTATTATTAGCCCAGCCCTACCATAATACACACCAGTTGCAAATTTTTTTACATTAAAGCCATTAAATGTTTCATTGATGCTATTGTAATGCACCCAAGGCATAAAACATACTGCAATAAGTATAATGCAGATAATTAATGAAAAATAATGGAGTAGTTTTTTGTAATTCATAAACAAAATTATTATGTAAAATTAGTTGCATTAAGAGCTTTAAAATTATATTATTTTTAAATTAAAAAGCCGAAATAAACCCCAGCAAGGTTTAATTATTTTAAAAAATTTTATTTGCTATCAAAATTTTATAATAGCCAATATCCCACAAAGTAAAGCAACTAACTGTACAATATCTATTATGAACAATCCTATATACATATCAATTCTGCTTTCTAGTATCGAAATTTTTTCTTTTCTGTCTTCTACTTTAATTTGTGTGTTTTTTATCCATTTGCTTTAAAATAGTTTGGTTTACTATAATTGCATTTTCTTTGGCTAAACTGTGTAATAACTTAAATTCTTGTTTTAAAATATAGTTAATCTTAAAATTTAATGTGTTTATATGTATAATTTTCCGACTCAAAGATAATTTGAAATTACCTAATTGTAAATCATTACAAATAAAAAAAGACCCAAAAGTTTTTAAACAATTGAGTCTTTTAGAGAGGTCCCTAGCGGATTCGAACCGCTGTAGAAGCTTTTGCAGAGCTTTGCCTAGCCACTCGGCCAAAGGACCAAATTCGATTTATGATTTCTTATTTTCTATTTTATTACATGAACACTAATATATAACACAGAAAACTTTAAAGCGAAGTGCAAAAATAAGGAAAATATTTTCAGAATACTAAATTTTTCATCGAAATTGAGCATTCAAAATTAAAAATATGAACCAAATAGCAGCATCGGAATTAATAATAAATAGTAGGGGAGCGGCTTACCATGTAAATTGTAGACCAGAAGAAATTGCCAATACCATACTTACCGTAGGCGACCCTGACCGTGTAAAAGAAGTAAGCAAACATTTTGATAAAATAGAATTTATAAATTACCACCGAGAGTTTGTAACTCACACTGGTTATGTTGGCAAGACAAGAATTTCGGTAACTAGTACTGGTATTGGACCAGATAATATTGATATTGTATTAAATGAGCTAGATGCGCTAGTAAATATTGATTTTGAAACAAGAACTTTAAAAGAAAATCTTACTTCTTTAAATATTATTAGAGTTGGTACATCTGGCTCTTTGCAAGCAGCAATACCAGTAGATAGTATTGTAGCAAGTACGCATGCTATTGGGCTAGACAATTTAATGCATTTTTATCGGTTTAGTAACAACGATGAAGAAACATCTATACAGCAAGCTTTTGCAACACATGTACAGATAGATAACATTACAAAACCTTACGTTTTTGGTGCTAGCCCTAGTTTGTTAAAAGAATTTGTAGCCGATATCCATCATGGTATTACCGTTACCTGTCCTGGGTTTTACGCACCACAAGGTCGTGTACTTCGCCTTGGGCTTGCTCAACCAAATCTTATTGATAGCCTCACTTCTTTTAGTTTTGGTAATCATCATATAAGTAATTTTGAAATGGAAACCTCTGCAATTTATGGTTTAGGAAAAACACTAGGGCACCATTGCTTATCGCTAAGCGCTATAGTAGCAAATAGAATAAGCAAAGAATTTAGTAAAGATGGAAATGCTGCTGTGGAAAATTTAATTCTGAAAACGTTGGAGGTTTTGGGGAGAGGATAGTGAAAAGGATAGCAGCAGAGATTGTTAGTGAGTTGGCTTTGTTTGATTTTTTTGATAAAAATTGTTTCCTATGTTTATATAATTTTTATATTAAAATATTTGTTATGCTTAAATTATCGCATAAAAATTTAGATTTTTATAAGTTTTTTTTAGAATTGGTGAAACAAATTTATACTTATACAAAATCTTTTCTTAAAAAAGGAACAATTCGTTTTAGTTAAACAGTTAAAGAGAGCAGCTATTTCTGTATGCATTAATTTAGCTGAAGGTGCGGCAAGATTATCTTTTAAAGAGAAAAAAAGATTTAATGGATTTGCAAGGGCATCTCTTGTAGAGGCAGATACACAAGTAAAAATTTCATTAATATTACAATATCCAGTAAAAGAAAATATTACAGAATTTTAAAAATATGAAGAATCGATTTTTAGCATATTAAGTAAAAAGATTAGCAACCTTGATATTAAAATAGAATCAACGAAACTTCTTTAAAAATTAAATAAAGAATACAAGAGGCCTCTCCTTATTAACCACTTACCAAAAAAACACAACCATCTTTCCCACTAACCAACCCACACTAACCTCACACAATGGAACTAACTTTTTACAAATATCAGGGTACAGGAAATGATTTTATTTTATTCGACAATAGAAAAAATAATTTATCACTGACAGAAAAACAAGTAAAAAAACTATGTGATAGAAAATTTGGCATAGGTGCTGATGGGCTTATTTTACTAAGCATAAAAGAAGGCTACGACTTTGAAATGATTTATTACAATGCCGATGGCACAGTATCTAGTATGTGTGGCAATGGAGGCAGGTGCATGGTACGCTTTGCACACGATATGGGCATACATAAAAACTCTTACAACTTTTTGGCTGTAGATGGAGCACACGAAGCTGAAATAACTACAGAAAATATTATTCGATTAAAAATGCAAGATGTTACAAAAATAGAACATCATTTTTCTCATGCTATTTTGAATACTGGTTCACCACATTACGTAAAATTTTGTACCAATGTAAGAAAAATGAATGTGGAAGAAGAAGGACGAGAAATAAGATATAATGATGAATTTACAGGCGAGGGTATAAATGTAAATTTTGTAGAAAATACAGGCTCATATAGCATATACGTACGCACTTATGAGCGTGGCGTGGAAGCAGAAACTCTAAGCTGTGGCACTGGTGTAACAGCCTCAGCCCTTGTAAGTGCACACAATGAACATGGTTTTAACGAAGTGGCTGTTCAAACAAATGGTGGAAAACTAAGTGTTGAATTTAATAAAATAGATGAAAACAATTTTACCCAAATATACCTTTGTGGTGCAGCTACATTTGTATTTAAAGGCATAATAAATTTATGATAACGATAAGAGTATATGGAATTTTAATAAACGATGCCAAAGAGGTATTGGTAAGTGATGAATTGATAAGGGGTATGAATATTACAAAATTTTGTGGTGGTGGTTTGGAGCAAGGCGAGGGAACAAGAGATTGCCTAAAAAGAGAATTTAAAGAAGAAATGAATTTAGATGTTTCGGTAGAAGAACATTTTTACACTACGGATTATTTTCAGCCATCTGCTTTTAAAAAAGGGGATCAAATATTATCTATTTATTACAAAGTAAAACCACAAGAGTTAATTACTGTAAAAATTTCTAGCACCGCATTTGATTTTGATGAGGAGCAAATAAAAATGTATGAATCTACAAAACAAATAGAAAATTTTAGGTTTATACCGATTAGTAATTTTGGACAAGAATGTATGACATTACCAATTGATAAATTAGTAGCACAAAAAATTGTAGAGGAATATTACTAAATACCATTTTTAAAACAATATCATCTTGATTTATAAAATTGTCTTTAGGGTTATGCGAAAATCTTATATGGTATCTTACTGTCAGTAATAATGTTTGAAATTAATTATTCTTCATTTCGTTAAATAAAAATTCTATCAGTCATAAGCCGGATTCTGTTTTCGTTGCAGTAAAGCTACGAAGGCCATCATTTATCTTGTTGCAACATTACTGCTACAATCTTGCTGCCTACCCTTCTCTACTCTCACCTAAATGAGAAGCCAACGAGCCGCCAGCTTTTTCCTTTCGAAAAACTAGAGGTATATGTGGCATTACAGCATGCAAAGTTTACCCATCTGCGCTATTACTAGCACAAACCGTGAGCTTTTACCTCACATTTTCACCCTTACTCTGCTTGCGCAAAGCGGTCATTTTCTGTGGCACTCGTTCTTATTTTTTGCCATGCTGAGCTTTTCAAAGCTAGCAAGGTAAAAACAGCCAGCCATTAACTGGTGCATTGCCCTGTGCTGTCCGGACTTTCCTCCTCGCATAAATACGAAGCGATAGCCGACTGATAGAAATACAAAAATATGGTTGTTTTGTGGGATAGCTGAAAAACGTTTGAAATCCTTTTTTTTGCTAATAATTGTAATAGGATTGTTTTACTTTTGCTTCATAAAAATGATGAAAAAAGGTATACTTATAATGTGAGTGTCATAATGATGATGACCATAGCTATTCGTTCGTTTGGACAAAAAATAAAATTTAACTTTATCAAAAAATAATCTCAATACCAAATACTCAATACTGTTATCTATGAATAAAATAACAATGCAAAATGGAATTCTAACAGTTCCTAATAACCCCACAATACCATTTATAGAAGGCGATGGAATAGGGCCAGATATATGGGCTGCAAGTGTAAGAGTTTTTGATGCTGCAATACTTAAAGCTTATGGCGGTGAAAAAAAAATAGAATGGATGAAAGTATTGGCTGGTGAAGAAGCATTTAATGCAACTGGTAGTTGGATGCCCGAGGAAACAATGAATGCATTTAAAGAATATTTATTGAGCTTAAAAGGGCCGCTTACAACGCCTGTTGGTGGTGGTATTCGTAGTTTGAATGTGGCGCTTAGACAAGAGTTAGATTTGTATGTATGCTTGCGCCCTGTAAAATATTTTGAAGGTACACCAAGCCCAATGTGGCAGCCAGAAAAAGTGAGTATGACTATTTTTAGAGAAAACACAGAAGATATTTATGCAGGTATTGAGTTTATGACAGGTACACCAGAGGCTACTAAATTATTAAACTTTTTGGTAGATGAAATGGGGGTGAAAGCATTTCGTTTTCCAGATACAACTTCGCTTGGCATAAAACCAGTAAGTAAAGATGGTAGTGAAAGATTAATACGTGCTGCTATAAAATTTGCAATAGAACATAAAAAGCCTAGTGTAACCCTTGTACATAAAGGTAATATAATGAAGTATACAGAAGGTGCTTTTAAAAACTGGGGGTATGAGCTAGCAGAAAGAGAATTTGGCGGACAAGTGTACACATGGCAACAATGGGAAAAAACAAAAAAGGAAAGTGGAGAAGCAGTTGCAAATGAAGAAATGAAAATAAGTGCGGTGGGTGGTAAAGTAATTATTAAAGATGCCATTGCAGATAACTTTTTACAACAAGCAATGCTAGCCCCTCAAGAATATTCCGTAATAGCTACTTTAAATTTGAATGGTGATTATATTTCTGATGCTTTGGCAGCACAAGTGGGTGGTATTGGTATTGCACCAGGAGCCAATATCAATTACCTCACCGGGCATGCAGTGTTTGAAGCTACACATGGCACTGCACCTAGGTTTGCTAATACAAATACTATGAACCCATCTTCCGTAATACTAAGTGGCGTAATGATGCTAGAATACATGGGCTGGAGAGATGCCGCTGATATGATTACAAATGCTGTGGGTAAAGCTATTAGAAATAAAACAGTAACGATAGATTTTTATAACTTAATGAAAGAAGCAACTTTGTTAAAGACTAGTGAGTTTGCAGATGAGATTATTAAAAATTTGTAGAAATAAATACAAAATAATACACTATTTAATTGAGCCCTTTAGTTTCTAAATTATAGGGCCTTTTTTTTACCCCTTATTCACCTCACTTGTAAAGTGAAAAGTAATGTCTGTATTATTAGAGATCTCGGTGTTTAAAAACCATTCGCTTTGTGCTAGGTAAACGACATTGCCATCTTTGTCTTCGGCAATATTAGCTTGCTTATATTTCGTAAAATCTTCTAATTTTTTAGGGTCTTTAGCCGTAAGCCAACATGCTTTAAAAAATGGCAAGGAATTCATTTGCACAGATGCACCATACTCTTGTAACAAGCGATATTGTATCACTTCAAATTGTAAATCTCCCACACAGCCAATTATTTTTTTATTGCCTCCAAACTGTGTAAATAATTGTGCTACACCTTCATCAGTAAGCTGGTTTAACCCTTTCTCCAATTGCTTCGTTTTCATTGGGTCTTTATTTACCACTTCTTTAAATATCTCTGGTGAAAAACTTGGTATACCTGTAAAATAAAAATTTTCTCCTTCGGTAAGCGTATCTCCAATTTTAAAATTTCCTGTATCAAATAAACCAACCACATCGCCAGGGTATGCCTCCTCAATTACATCTTTTTGGCGTGCCAAAAAACTGTAAGGGTTTGTAAAACGCACTTCTTTTTCTAGCCTTACATGGTTGTAATAAGTGTGGCGTGCAAACCTGCCACTGCATACACGGAGAAAGGCAATTCTATCTCTGTGCTTAGGATCAAGGTTTGCATGTATTTTAAAAATAAAACCACTAAATTTTTCTTCTGCTGGCAATACATCTCTTGTGGTTGTATGGCGTGGGCGAGGCGTGGGTGCTATACGTACGAATGTATCTAGCATTTCTTTTACACCAAAATTATTTACGGCACTACCAAAAAATACAGGTGCTACATTGCCACTTAGGTAGTCCTCATTATTCAATTCTCCATACACACCATCTATCAATTCTACATCTTCTCTTAATGTATTAGCATCTGCAATGCCTACCTTTTTATCTAAAATCCCATCTGTTAAATCAGTAATTTCTACCACTGTTTCATCATTAGCTTTTGTACCTGCAGTAAATAATACCAAACTTTTTTTATGTAAATTATACACACCTTTAAAATCTTTACCACTGTTTATCGGCACTGTCATTGGGTGTAATTGTATTTTTAATTCGTTTTCTATTTCTTCTAATAAATCAAATCTGTTTTTACCATCTCTATCCATTTTGTTTATGAAAACGATTACAGGCGTTTTGCGCATGGCTATTACTTCCATTAAACGCCTTGTTTGTGGCTCTACTCCATTTACAGAGTCAATTACTAATACAACACTATCTACCGCAGTCAATGTACGAAAAGTATCTTCTGCAAAGTCTTTATGCCCTGGCGTATCTAGTAGATTTATTAAATGCCCATCATACTCAAAAGTCATAACCGAGGTAGCTACAGAAATACCACGCTGCCTTTCTATCTCCATAAAATCAGATGTAGCATGTTTTTTTATTTTGTTACTTTTTACAGCACCTGCTGTTTGTATAGCACCACCAAATAAAAGAAATTTCTCTGTAAGTGTTGTCTTTCCAGCATCGGGGTGAGATATGATGGCGAATGTTTTTCTTTTATTTATTTCTGCTGAATACTTCATGGTTTTTTTTTGCGTGCGCAAAGGTAGTCATACATTGTTACATTGTTTAATGGTTCAATTGTTCAATTTTGGTATTTTTCTGAAAAAAGAGTTTGGTTATTTTATACTGCTTTTGACGGAGTGTGTACTGCTCTACTTGGGATGTACTATGTGTGAGGTGTGGAGAAGCGGAAAAGTTGGCAAATGGCAGTTTGTAAAATAGGAGGCAATTTTATGATTGAATTGATGATTTTTTCTTTTAAAAAACACTAGCTTAAATTATAAATGAGTTACCAACTTTAGGTATAAAATTGGGCTGTTATGAAAAGTGTTTAGATAGCACATTTTTTTACTTTTATAAATAAATTACTTTAGGGAACATCTAAAAACTAAAATAGTATATATGTTATTGGTTATCATTAAATTAAATGCTATAAAATAACGATAACACAGGCACTAATACCTAAACTGCTAAAAATAATGTAGCTCTTATAACCTGCAATAGCAAATACCAGCTTACTGGGCTTAATTGCTGTGTTTTAATTATGCTAAAAATGAAATTTTTAAGAATAAAATCTTCATCACAATGTAAATCCTAGATTTATCAAAATATTACTATAACTCCATTTATAGTTATGTAAAACAGCATCTTCCACAAAAGGATTATAGGGGTTTACGGGTTGTATATATTCTTTGGTTGTAAAACTATAATTGGTAAAATTATAGCCAGCACTCAAAAAAAAGCTATGCCTTTTTACTTTCCATCGTATACCTGAGCCAATTTGAAAATTAAAACCATTTTTTTTACCCATATATTCATAGGGACTTATTTTTGATGCCAAATTAAGAGTGTTTTTATGTATTGCTATACCCGGTTTTGCAAAAAAGAATAGTGCATTGTTTTTTGTATCAATGCTTTTTTCAAAATATGCGTTTATTACATCAACTCTTGTATCTAAATCTAATAATAAAAAGCTGTATCCTGCACCAATTTTAAAATTATGTATGAAATTTTTTCCAACATCAAAATTTAAGCTAGCACCTCTCTTTTCGATACTGTGCAATAAAGAAAGATTTGTACTGAACCAATAATCATTAATCCAGTTTTTCTTTTTTTGTGCAGCGCAAAAATTTGGTAACAATAAAATGAGTAAAAATATATTTTTCATTATTGTGATATTGAAATTTTACTTAACAATACAGGGCTGTTACTATTATTTATATTATATTGATACATTCCATCCTTTGCTATTAATAATGCTATTTCATCATTCATTATTACATCAAAGGCATTAATGTTTGATACTGTATTTTGTAGTACTAAATTATTACTTGCACTTGCATTGTAAAGTTTGAAACCAGCAGCGCCATCGCATATACCTAATTTGTTATTATAAACTCCAAGCCCAAAAGGATTTTCTAATTGATAGGTTTTTATTAAAACAGGTTGGTTAAGATTTGAGATATCCAACACATCTAAAGTGTTTCTATTACCAGCACAGGGGCCGCCAGCACGTACAGTTACATAAGCAATATTATTTTGTGCAACTACTGGGTCGCACCCTCTCCAGTGTGGAAAAGAACTTTGGAATACAGGTGCTGCTGGGTCTGTAAGACCATAAATAAACATACCATTTGGGCTACCTGCTAGCAATGAATTATTAAAACCATACAAGGTTTCAATTTCACCAGTATTTATAATTGGTTTTACTAATGGGTTGTTTACATTCGTAATATCTATTGGAGTTATGCTATACCTGTTGGCTATGTACAAATAATTATTTACAGTAGCAAATCTAGACAGAGAGCCAGCTTGACCATTTACACCACCCAAAGATTTTGTTGGAGAAGCTGATGCTGCGGTTGCAGACATTAAAAACACTCCTCCGTTATTCATTCTAAAATTACTAATGCTATTACAATCCATTTCCATTTTTTCTATTTTCTTATCAAACGATACAATAATCCCTTTACTAATATCGTCAGCCAATCCATAGTTATATCGTCTAAATGGCAATGCATTTTCCGTTCTTTTTACTAGCTGAATATTTGCTGGATTGCTTATATTAAATGTGAGTAAGTCCACATAATTATCTACCAATAAAAAGTTGCCCTTTGCTATCATATCCATATTACCAGGTATGCTTACAAAGGCAATACGCTGTGGGTTTTTAGGGTTTGTGTTATTAATAATGTGAAACCCTTTATCCACTTCATTTATAAAAATATAGTTCCCCTTCACAAAAATTTTACCATTGCTAGTTATTGCCTTTGCTGGTTGTATATTTACTGTACGAAGGCTAGCCATAGATGCATATACGGGTGTATAAGTAATACCTTCATAAGTTTCTGTACATTTTTCTTTTGTACAACTTTGTAAAATTAATAATGCAGTTAAAAATTTAATTAATGTTTTCATGTTGTTTGTTTATATATAGACAATAACTGAAAGTGTATTGTTGCAAAATTTTATAATAATTTTTTGGATTAAATATATATTTCTCAAACTTCCTCTTTTTGGCGAGTTTTTAAAAATACGTACTATAATTTAAGGGTTCAGCCTGTGCTTTTCGAAGGCGGGTTAGCTTGGTAAAAGAGCCTCTGCACTAGATTAGTCCCGTCTACTCGACCAAGCTCGGGCTCACTATTTTATAATCAAACACTAACTAGAAAACCCTTCAAGTTTAGCAACTCCTATTAGTTTTAAGAACTATATACTCCAAACTATTTTTTCAATTTTAAATTTATTTGTGCCCCAAAAGATTGAAAAAAGATGTTTGAAACATTAGTTACATCTTTGTTAATTTTCAAATAATTAAAATTAAAATATGGCCCTACAGAAATTACTCTTTCTTTAATATTTGTCTCCCATAACAATGCTGTAGATTGTGTGATATTAAAATTATTCATTAATACATTAGAGGTGAAATACCGTGTAGATAATTTATCAAACCATTGAATAGATTGAGATAAATTGTAGCTGGGAACAACCTGCATTTGAAATGAAATTTTACTTTCATTGTTAAAAGTAAATAATGGAATATTGCAACCAAACAAAAGCCCTAATTGTATAAAATTATTTTTTATATTTAGTTGATTTGCGCCAAATGTGTTTTTAGAAGCATATAAAGAATTGCCTGTTTGGGTAGAGTCCACAATAAAAGTATTGGTATTTAAAGCAGCGCTAGTAGCTGCGTAAGCTGTTGTATTAAAATTGCCTAGAGTTAGATTTATTCCTAATATTGGTTGAAATTTTTTATTCTCTTTTTTGAATAAAAAACTTAAAGAGATTTGTTTTCCAGTATAATAGTTTGGCTCGTTATTTATATCAGACCTTAATGTTAGACTTGCTGTATAAGTTTGTGCATTATTAGTCAATGCATTTTTATTTTCGTTATTAAATAAATTTTTATTACGTACAAATAATGCACCGTATGAAATTCCTACATAAGGTTTCCATTTATTATTACACCTAATTTTTATATTTAATTTTTTATTTTCATTCTTTTCAATTTCCTTTTCGGTTACCGTTTTTGCTTTTACTGTTTTGTCTAAAATTGTATCTATTTTTAAAGAAATACTATTTGTTGTATCGTTTATAATTTTTTTATCATTATTGGTT
>JAYUJS010000728.1:0-1646 GCA_043765095.1 Ferruginibacter sp. | reverse complement strand
ACCTCTCCCGGAATAAAAGCATTGGTAGAAGCAGTAAAAGACCTTGGCAGAGTTGTAGTAGTAGCACCAGATAAACCACAAAGCGGCATGGGCCATGCAATTACTATTGGCTCACCTTTGCGTATGCGTAAAATGGATATGTTTGAAGGTGTAGAAAATTGGACTACAAGCGGCACACCGGTAGATTGTGTAAAACTTGCGGTAGATAAAATTTTGCATCGCAAGCCAGATATTTGTTTGAGTGGTATAAACCACGGAGCTAACCATTCTATAAATGTAATATACAGCGGTACTATGAGTGCAGCCATGGAAGTGGCTATTGAAGGAATACCAAGCATAGGTTTTTCTATGATGGATTATAGTTATGATACCGACCTAAGTGCCGCAAAAGAAATTGTTACAAAAATTGTAACAGAAATCTTAAGCAAAAAACAAGACAAACATTTATTACTAAATGTAAATATCCCTGCTGGACCTATTGAAAAAATAAAAGGTATAAAATTATGCAAGCAAGCGTATGCTAAATACGAAGAAGATTTTATAGAGCGTACAGACCCACACAAGAAAAATTATTATTGGCTTACGGGTGCATTTAAAAACTTTGACAAATCGAAAGATACAGATGTATGGGCATTGGAGCATAATTATGTAAGCGTAGTGCCTGTTCAATTTGACCTTACCAATTATAAACTTAAAGCACAACTAGCCAACAATAAATTATTCAAATAATGTTTAAGAAAGACAATACTATATATGGCTGCATACTTGGTATAATAGCACCCGTTGGAGGATTACTAATTCTAAAATTTTATAAATATGGCATGCTTAATTTTAAAGAAGTATTGCAAATGATTTATTATCAACCAAGCCATGCATTAATGACGGCGGGGCTTTCGGTATCTCTAATGATGAATGCAATTTTATTTACAATTTATGTAAATAAGCACAGAGACCTAACAGCTAAAGGGATTTTTATAACAACAGTGGTATATGGAGTTTTTATTTTGATGATAAAATATTTGTTACCTACTATTTCTGGACCTTTAATTTGATAAATTAAAATAGCCACAAATTTTAATGTGGCTTTTATTTTATTATATTCGTTTCACTTTTATACCAATGTGAAATTTAATTAAGTCTAGTTATTTATAAAATTTGTATAATACCTTCTAATATTTACGCAAGACCCTTTCTAGAAAAAAAGAAATCTGGACAGGCGGGCTATTTTGTAAATCATGGTGGTATTACATTAAGCCATCTACAAATTGCTTGCCATTAAATACCAATAAATCTGTAACTTTTTCTCCTACCCCAATAAACTTTACGGGTATTTTAAATTGGTCAGCAATGGCTATTACAACACCGCCCTTTGCTGTACCATCTAGTTTCGTAATAGTAAGTGCAGTTACTTCTGTAGCGGCCGTAAAATGCTTTGCTTGCTCCAATGCGTTTTGCCCCGTACTGCCATCTAGTACTAGCATTACTTCGTGTGGTGCATCGGGTATTACTTTTTGTATTACTTTTTTTATTTTGCTTAGTTCATCCATTAGGTGTGCTTTATTGTGCAAGCGCCCTGCAGTATCTATCAATATTACATCTACATTTCTAGATACGCCACTTACTACAGTATCGTACGCTACAGAAGC
>JAYUJS010000727.1:0-4414 GCA_043765095.1 Ferruginibacter sp. | reverse complement strand
CAATTTCAACATCAGCACCTGCTTCAGTTAATTTTGTTTTTAACTCTTCAGCTGTTGCTTTGTCAACACCTTCTTTCACAGGTTTTGGAGCACCATCTACTAAGTCTTTAGCTTCTTTCAAACCTAAGCCTGTAAGGTCTTTAACGATTTTTACAACTGCTAACTTGTTAGGGCCAGCTGCTTTCAAAATAACATCAAATGCTGTTTTTTCTGCTGCTGCTACTGGTGCATCACCTGCACTCATTACTACTGCCGCCGCAGCTGGTTCAATGCCGTATTCTGATTTTAAGAATTCAGCTAGTTCTTGTACTTCTTTTACTGTTAGGCCTACTAGGCTTTCAGCTAATACTTTAATATCTGCCATGTTGATTGTTTTTTTCCGCCTTCATTGTTGTACACTCCAGCGGATGTGTTATTAAAAAAAATATTAAAATTTATAAGTTGCAATTATGCAAATAGTTGCTCATTCCACCTAAGTTTATAGGTAACAAATTATGCCTCGGGTGCATCAGGTGTTACATCTGCTGCTGGCGCCTCTGCAACTGGTACTGCTTCTGTTGCCTCTACTGTTGCTTCCACTTCTGCAATTGCTGCTGCTTCATCAACCACTATTTCTTTAGCTACATCTTTGTTTTGCAATGCGCCCAATACACGTTGTATAGGAGCTTGTAATAAACCAATCACTTCACCAATAAGTTCGTTCTTAGTTTTTATCATTGTCAATGCCTTCAATTGGTTATCACCAACGAATACATCTCCATTTATAAAAGCTGCTTTCAAAGTAGGTCTTTCTAAGCCAGCATTTGCCTTACGGAAACCTGCTAATATTAGAGCTGGTTCTTTAGGGTTTTCGCTAAACATTAAAGCCGTTACTTGATGCAATGAATCGAAAACACCTGCGTATTTTTCAGCATCAATAGATTCCAATGCTTTTTTAATTAAAGTGTTTTTTGCCACCTTTATTTCCACTTGCTTGTCAAAGCAATGAGCACGCAAAGTAGTTACTTGTGCTACTGTTAAACTTTCTGTATCTGTAATGTAGAAGTTGTTATACTGATTGAACTTGCCTTTCAGCACTTCTATCACATCATTTTTTTGTTGTTTTGTCATTTCAATTATTTTTAAAATTATTATTGTTTCCTTCGACAGGCTCTGGAGGACAATAATAATTAGTTTTGAACAGATTTAGTATCAACCAATATGCCAGGGCTCATTGAGCTAGCCATGTTTACACCTTTTAGGTATGTACCTTTGCTTGTAGCTGGTTTCAATTTCATAAGTGCATTAATAAGCTCCATAGAATTTTCTACCAATTTTTCTGGCGCAAAACTCACACGCCCAATAGATGCGTGAATGATACCAGCTTTATCTACTTTAAATGCAATTTTACCACCTTTCAAATCTTTTACAGCACCAGCTACATCGTTTGTAACAGTACCTGTTTTAGGATTTGGCATAAGGTTACGGGGTCCAAGTACTTTACCAAGTTTACCCATTTTAGGCATTACCGATGGTGTAGCTACGATCACATCTACATCTGTCCAACCACCTTCTATTTTTGCAATGTATTCATCCAAACCAACGAAATCTGCACCAGCTGCGGTAGCTTCTGCTTCTTTATCTGGGGTACAAAGTACCAAAACAGATTTTGTTTTACCTGTACCATGTGGCAACGAAACAGTACCACGTATTGCTTGGTCTGCTTTTTTAGGGTCTACACCTAAGCGTACATGTAGGTCTACAGAGCTATCAAATTTTGTTGTGTTAATATCTTTCACTAACGCAGATGCTTCTTTAAGGGTATATGCTTTGTTAGAGTCCACCTTAGCATTTGCTAGTTTTCTTTTTTTTGTAATCATTTTTTAAAAAGTTTAAAATCTTGAAAAATCAAGATTGGTGACAATTAATTTTCCCAAGGTGCTTTACCTTCTACAGTAAGACCCATGCTGCGTGCAGTACCAGCTACCATGCTCATTGCGCTATTAAGCGTAAAAGCATTAAGGTCGGGCATTTTATCTTTTGCTATTTCTTCTACTTGTGCCCAAGTAACTTTACCCACTTTTACACGGTTAGGTTCTTTAGAGCCAGATGTGATTTTAGCGGCTTCC
The DNA here is from genome assembly GCA_043765095.1 of Ferruginibacter sp. Lineage (GTDB taxonomy): Bacteria > Bacteroidota > Bacteroidia > Chitinophagales > Chitinophagaceae > Ferruginibacter. The sequence continues at coordinate 2,306 of JAYUJS010000727.1, read as the reverse complement.
ATTAATTGTACTGGAGCAGGAGGAGTTTTAATTACAAACTCAAAAGATTTGTCACCATAAACTGTGATGAGAACTGGTAATACTTTACCAGGTTTGTCTTGGGTACGAGCGTTGAATTGCTTACAAAACTCCATAATGTTGATACCCTTAGAACCCAATGCAGGCCCAATTGGCGGTGCTGGGTTGGCTTGTCCTCCTTTACATTGGAGTTTTACATAGCCAGTAATTTCTTTAGCCATATTTTATTTTTTTGGTGTTAACGTACGCCATAAGCGTACTCCCAATCCTTATAAATTGCTATAAGGATTATTCATAAGAACTATTTGGGATTGCAAAAGTAAGGGTTTTGATGAGATTAGACTAAGTTTATGCAAATATTTTTGGGTGATGGTTATAAATTCTTACGTAGTATCTACATGTGGCGTGCATCAGGTATTATAAAATCAAAAAATTATCATTTGTATATAATAATAACAATACATCCGCCACAAGTAAATATTTACACCAATCCTTTCAATTTTTCCACTACAATATCTACTTCATCTTTAGTATTAAATTTACTAAAACTAAATCGCACTGTTAGTTGGTTTGGATTATTATTTACAGCTCTTATAACATGGCTACCCGCATCAGCACCACTTGTGCATGCACTACCACCACTTGCACAAATATTATTTATGTCTAAATTAAATAAAATCATTTCAGACTTTTCTGTTTTAGGAAAGCTACAACTTAATACGGTATACAAACTATTGCCAAAAACATCTCCATTAAAACCTACACCAGCAATGCATTTTTTGAGTTGTTCTTGCATATAAAATTTAAGTGAACTAATATGTACCATATCTATTTCATGGTTTATCATTGCAAGCTCAAGTGCTTTTGCAAAACCAACTATGCCATAAATATTTTCTGTACCAGCACGCATGTTACGCTCTTGTCCACCCCCGTGAACAAAGGGTTTTATGCGCACATTTTCATTTATATAAATGATGCCTACACCCTTAGGGCCATGAAATTTGTGAGCAGCACCTGTAATAAAATGTACGGGAGTATTTCTTAAATCTATTGGAAAATGCCCTACCGTTTGTACCGTATCACTATGAAAAATGGCATTGTAAAGTTTGCACAAATTTCCTACTTCATGCATATCGAGCATATTGCCAATTTCATTATTTGCATGCATTAGTGTAACCAATGTTTTTTCTTTAGCTGCTGCTAATAATTTTTCTAAATCTTTAATATCAATATGCCCATTTGGTAAAAGTTTTACATAGCTCACTCTGGCTGCATCCATATTTTCTAAATGCTCTACTGTATGCGAAACTGCATGATGCTCTATTACAGAAGTAATGATATGTTTACAACCTAAATCTCTTACAGCAGCTTGTATAGCCATGTTGCTACTTTCCGTACCACCACTTGTAAAAAATATTTCAGCAGGGTTTGCATTAAGCAATTTGGCCACAGATTTACGAGCAGTTTCTATAGCCATTCTTGTTTCTCTTCCATACGAATAAATAGAAGATGGATTGCCAAAACGCTCTGATAAAAATGGCATCATGGCTTCTATTACAATAGGGTCAAGGGATGTAGTAGCGGCGTTGTCGAAGTAGATTCTGTTCATAGGTTCGATATTAGATTTTAGATATAATACATTAGATAGCTTTAATTACAAATTTCCAAAAAATAGTAGACTTTTAATTATTATAAGCGTAAGCACCCCATAAGAGGATTTAGGAGGCTATCGCTTCCTGTATATCTTTCATCAATCTTTTTGCAATATTATCTGCGGTAGCTGCTAAGTTACTTTCGGCATAAATACGTATGATAGGCTCTGTATTACTTGTACGAAGTTGTACCCAGTCATTATCAAATTGTATCTTTAAGCCATCTTCATCATTTATTGGTTGGTTTTTATATTTATCTTTTATGCTTGCAAAAATTTTCTTCGGGTCTTCTCCACCAGTAAGTGTTATTTTATTTTTGCTCATAAAATAATCTGGGTAGGTATTTCTTAATTGTCTTACACTTTTATTGCTTTTTACCAAGTGGGTAAGAAAAAGTGCAATACCAATTAACGCATCTCGACCATAATGTAAATCTGGGACTATTACACCACCATTTCCCTCTCCACCAATTACCGCATCATTTGCCTTCATTTTATTTACCACATTTACCTCACCAACGGCACTAGCAAAATAATTGCCACCATGCTTTATGGTAACATCTCTTAATGCTTGTGTGCTACTCATATTACTTACACTATTTCCTTTCTGCAAGCCTAGCATGTAATCTGCTACTGA
>JAYUJS010000726.1:0-1650 GCA_043765095.1 Ferruginibacter sp. | reverse complement strand
ATTTATTTCACAAATAATTATATACCACTAAAAATGAAAAATATATTTTTATTCCAATTTTGTATATGCAGCTATCAAGCATATTCGCAACCAGCAATTATTATCAACTCAAAAAAAGCGTATAAACTTTCTATAGATAGTAATACACAAAAAAGAATGTATAATTTGCAAAATCTAATACCAAGTGTTATATTAGATTTGAGGTATAATACCACTAATAATTTCACAACAAAAAAGCTTTATAAAAAAGCTTTATCTACCTACATGCGCATGCCTGCTGCAAACGCTTTACTACAAGTACAAAATTTTTTACAAACAAAAGGGTTTGGCTTAAAAATATTTGATGCCTACCGACCTTACTCCGCCACAAAATTAATGTGGGAGCTTATAAAAGATGAGCGCTATGTTGCCAACCCTAAAAATGGAAGTAACCATAATCGTGGGCTTGCAGTAGACCTCACTTTAATAAACCTTACCAACAACCAAGAAATAAATATGGGTACAGGTTTTGATAATTTTACTGATACAGCACAGCATACTTTTGCAATGTTGCCACAAGCAATTTTAAACAATAGAAAATTATTAAAAATTACTATGGAGCAATTTGGCTTTAAAGCATTTGATACAGAATGGTGGCATTATAGCTGGCCTAACAATGCTTATTATGAAGTGATGGATATTGGTTTTGAAGAAATGAGAAAATGGACTAAATAAGAACAAATAAGTATTAGCGTAATTATTTTTTTTGTATGATTTTAAAACAGTTTCATTTTAATTAGGTATATCTAAAATAAATTTCTTTAAATTACATTATGCTTACAAATTTTATAATTTTAAAATTACTATTATGATAAAAAGTCTACTTTTTACACTTACCATTTTTGCAACAATTTTTTTATCTGCCAATTTTATATCGTGCAGTAAAGCTACTGTAGAGCCTACAGCTGTAGTTACTTGTGCTAATAAAACTATTGTAATAGCGGGGAGTACAACAGCTGCTGGTGCTGGCACATCCAATAATGGAACTATTGCCGCTACAGCAACCGGCAGTACTGGGTTTACTTTTTCATTAAATACTGGAGCTTTTCAAGCAACAGGTAATTTTGCTGGCCTTGCTGCAAACACTTATACTATTACTGCAAAAGATGATGCAGGCTGTACAAGTACAAAATCATTTGTGGTAACGGTATCTCCATGCCCTACTATTATTATTACCGCTACTACCACTTCTCCATCAAGCCCTACTGCTACCAACGGAGCTATAACTGCAACTGCATCTGGCGGTATTTCACCATACACATATAGCCTTAATGGTGCTGCCTTCCAAGCATTAGGTACATTCGCAAACCTAGCAGCAAGCGGTGGCACTGTTAATTATGCAATCGTTGCTAAAGATGTAAACGGATGCTTAAGCGCATCTACTTCGTTTTTTGTAAATACAACGCCATGCCCTACCATTACTATTTCAAATCTAATACAGGGCAGTGATAAATGTACAAATAATACGGGCAGAGTAACTATTACAGCCGCTGGCAGCACTGGCTTTACTTATAGTTTTAATGGTAGCGCTTATTCATCTATTAATATTTTTTCAACCCTTGCAGCTGGTAATTTTACTATAGGGGCAAAAGATGCAAATGGATGTGTAAA
>JAYUJS010000725.1:0-1660 GCA_043765095.1 Ferruginibacter sp. | reverse complement strand
TAGATTGTATGCACCACAAAGCGTACGATTATGTTATAAAAAGCGAAACAGCTTTTTTACGTTTGAAAAAAAATATTACCAATATTATAAAATACCAGAAAATGGAAAAAACGTTGGATTGGTATATGGAGAGAATGTAGCAAGGTTGAAGGTTCAAAAGCAAATGTTCAATAATCAATTTTGAATGTTCAATATTCTAGTTTGTTAATTCGAAGTTTAATTGTTCTCTTCGTTTAGTGTCCTCACTAAACATTCGCTAATATCATCAAACTTAAATAAAAAATAATCATTTTAACCACATCATATTTTACTTAAGCAAATGGTTTTTGGTTACAATAACAAAAGCTTAGAATGGATTGTGGTGAGACTACCAATAAAAAACTTGCACTTAAATTTACTACATAATAAAAACTGAAGAAAGATTTACTGCTGAGGGGCTGGCGGATGGGAAGTAGTAACCCACAGGAGGGCGGAACAACCGACGAGGATTACTACGGACAGCCGCAACAAATGTTGAACAAAGTGCTGTTGCCCACAGCCCGTAAAAATTATTATAATATTCTGCACATATAAATCTTTCTGTGAATTATACAACTTCTACAAACAATTGTGTAATACTGAAAACTATAAAAATGTCAATTTTGTTTTTCACATTTTAAAATAAAATTATGGACAAAGAAATAACCATTGAAGCACTAAACGATTTAGTAGAAATAAACAACGATAGAATTGTGGGTTATGAAACTGCGACGAAAGAAATTGATGATTCAGACTTGCATTTATTGTTTAACAAATTTATTTTAACTAGTGAAAAATGTGCAGCAGTTTTAAGAATAGAAGTAGCAAAACTAAGCGGAGAAACGGAGACTGGTACAAAAAATACTGGAAAATTGCACAGATTGTGGATGGATTTTAAAGCTGCATTTAAAGAAAATAATAAGCTTAGTATTTTAGAGTCTTGTGAATTTGGTGATAATATAGCAGTAAAAACATATACTGATACGCTTGATGATAATTTGCAAAACCTTGACCCCGAATTGCAAAAAATAATAATGGAGCAGCAAAATGATATTAAAAAAGAGTACGCAGAAATTATACATTTAATAGCATTAGAAGAGGCAAAAAAATAATTTTAAAAAATTATTATGGTAGCAACTTACAAACTACATACGTATTGGAAACTTTTTATTTCTATTTTTATTTGTGAAGTAATTGGTATATCAAGTGCTATTATTTCTAATACAAATAATAGTATATGGTTTGATACAATAAAAAAGCCTACTTGGAATCCGCCTGCATATTTGTTTGGGCCTGTATGGACGATATTATACTTGCTTATGGGTATTGCACTTTGGATAGTATGGGAAGCAGAAATTAATTATGCAAAAAAAATAAATGCAATAAGTTTATTTTTTTTGCAATTGTTTTTTAATTTTTGTTGGAGTATTTTATTTTTTAAATATCACTTTATTGGGCTTGCATTGTTAGATATACTTATACTGCTTACAAGTATTGCTACCACTATGTTTGCGTTTGCTACTATTGATAAAAAAGCTATTTGGTTACTTATACCTTACATTGCTTGGGTTAGTTTTGCAACAATATTAAATTTTACAATTTGGATTATGAACTGATAAATAAATGCAAATAATTTTAAAAG